>JANQLI010000010.1 GCA_028280675.1 Alphaproteobacteria bacterium | reverse complement strand
ACGTGATCATCCACGTGCTTTACGATTACACGACAATTCATGTTTATCGATCGCGCAACCCAACAGAAGCGGAGCGGCTGGGGGTGGTTGCTGTTGGCGGCTATGGCCGCGGGGATCTTGCGCCAGGGTCAGACATCGATCTGCTTTTCTTGCTGCCTTACAAACAAACGCCATGGGGCGAGAGCGTTGTCGAATACATGCTGTATATGCTGTGGGATCTAGGCTTAAAGGTCGGCCATGCCACGCGCACGGTGCAGCAATGTATCAGTCTCTCCAAATCCGACATGACAATCCGCACATCCCTTCTTGAAACGCGTCATCTGTGCGGTGATAGCGATTTGTTTCAAGAGTTGCGCACCGCCTACTGGGAAGACCTTGTTCCGGATACGGAACGTGAATTTATTGAAGCGAAGCTTGAGGAACGCGAATCGCGTCATTTGCGTGCTGGCGAATCGCGGTATTTGGTCGAGCCCAATCTGAAAGAAGGCAAAGGCGGCATGCGTGACCTTCACAGTCTCTTCTGGATGGCGAAATATGTTTATAAACTTGAAAATCCCCGCGACCTTATGCGTGTGGGCTTGATCAATGACGTGGAATATAAACGCGTCTTGGCGGCCTATTCTTTTTTGTGGGCCGTGCGGTGTCATTTGCATTTTTATACTGGCCGGGCCGAAGAGCGTTTGACTTTCGATCTTCAGCCAGACATCGCGCGTTTGATGGGCTACGAAAATCAAGATGGCCGCTCTGCTGTGGAAGCCTTTATGAAAGAGTATTTCCGCGTCGCCAAAAGTGTTGGCGATTGGACGCGGATCTTTTGCGCCGGGCTTGAAGCCAGTGAAACAAAAAAGGCGCGCCCAAGTCTTGGAAAGTTTTTCGATGTTAAGAACTGGAAGCGCAAAATTGAAGACGGCTTCACGGTTGAATCTGGGCGGATCAATGTCACCGAGCCTGGAATCATTCTGCGTAATAAATTAAATCTCATTAAGCTTTTTCATATTGCGGCTCAAAAGGATCTCGGCATCCATCCGGATGCCCTGAAACTTGTGTCGCGCTCTTTGCGCATCATTGATGACGACTTGCGGCATGATCCTGAAGCTAATCGCTTGTTCCTCGAAATCCTCACCTCGCCGATTGACCCGGAACGCGCCCTCCGGTTGATGAGCGAAGCCGGGGTTCTGGGACGTTTTATCGAGGCGTTTGGTCTTGTTGAGGCGATGATGCAATTCAACATGTATCATCATTATACGGTTGATGAGCACACGCTGCGGGCCATCGGTGTTCTGGCGAAAATCGAAAAAGGGGATTTGGGCGAAGAGCATCCTCTCGCCAATGAGATTATTCATAAAGTGCTCAGCCGTGATGTGTTGTATGTTGCACTCTTCTTGCATGACATCGCCAAAGGCCGGCCAGAAGATCATTCCATTGCAGGCGCCCAGCTTGCCCGTGAGCTTTGCCCCCGCCTCGGGTTTGATAGCGCGGATACCGACACTGTGGCGTGGCTTGTTGAGCAGCACCTTTTCATGAGTGAGTTTGCGCAAAGCCGTGATGTGTCCGACCCCAAAACCATCGAAGATTTCGTTGCTGTGGTGCAAAGTCCCGAACGTTTGCGTTTGCTTCTTGTGTTGACCGTGGCGGATATTCGCGCGGTGGGCCCCGGTGTGTGGAATGGCTGGAAGGGACAGCTTTTACGCGACCTCTATTATGAAGCGGAAAGTGTTCTGCAAGGCGAAGGGGCGGCAGGCAGCGCCACGCAACGCGAGGGGCGCATCGCCGCAGCCCGTGAGGCGCTCGCGCTGGACATTGCCTCCTGGCCAGCCGCCGATCAAGAGATTGTGCGCAATGCCAATAATGATTCGTACTGGTTGATCTTTGAAACCAAGGACCATCTGCGTTATGCAAAATTGATCTGTGAAGCGGCAAAAAGCCCGCATGGGGTGACAACGCATTTCACCATCGATCACTTTATGTCGATCACAGAAGTCGCGGTCTATACGCAAGACCAGCCCGGCCTGTTCTCCCAACTCACCGGCGCGATTGCCATGTGCGGCGCGACCATCATGGACGCGAAAGTGTTCACCATGTCAAACGGCATGGCGCTTGATGTGTTTTTTGTGCAAGACGCCAGCGGTGCCCCTTTCGCTGATCGCGGCCGTCTGAAACGCCTGGAGACGACGATTGAGAAAACCGTTTCAGGTGAGTTGATTCCGGCTGACAAGATGAGTCGCCCCAAAATGCGCCGCCGGGAACAGGCCTTTGTCTTAGAGCCGGTTGTCCTGATCGACAATAATGCATCCGACATTCACAGTATGATTGAGGTCAGTGGCCGTGACCGGCCCGGCCTTCTCTATGATCTGGCGCGCACTTTGGTTGAGTTGCGCCTTTCTATCGTCTCCGCGCATATTTCGACCTATGGCGAGCGCGCCGTCGATGTTTTCTATGTGAAAGATCGCGGCGGCTTTAAGATTACCAATGATTCGGCAATCAAGACGATCCGCAAGCGTCTTAAAAAAGCCATGCGCAATGGCGTGAATGGGCCCTCGCAAGCGGCGGCGGAATAGACGAGAGCGATAAAACGCGATGAGCCTTCTCAAAAACACGGCGATTGTTGGTGGCATGACCATGGCCAGCCGCGTCTTGGGATTTGTCCGCGATGTTCTGATTGCGAGTGTTCTCGGCACGGGCCCTGTCGCAGATGCTTTTGTCGTTGCGTTTCGGTTCCCGAATTTATTTCGGCGCTTTTTTGCAGAAGGGGCGTTTAATGCGGCCTTTGTCCCGCTTTATGCAAAAAAGCTGGAAGGGGAGGGTGAAGAGGCGGCCAAGGCTTTCGCGTCTAACGCCATGTCAGGCCTTGCGTTTGTACTGCTTATTTTCACCGGTCTGGCGCTTCTCTTCATGCCCTGGTTCATGTTACTGATGGCGAGTGGCTTTTTGCTGCAACCGGGCGAAGCGTTCGCATTGTCCATGCTGCCAGAATTGGCGGCGCGTTTGGGCGATCCTGTTGGCCGGGAAAAATATGATCTTGCCGTTTTATTCACGCGCATTGCCTTTCCCTATCTGCTCTTTGTATCGCTGGTCGCCCTGCTTTCCGGTGTGCTGAACTCACGCGGCCGCTTTGCGTTGGCGGCAGGGGCTCCGGTCCTTCTCAATGTTGTGTTGATTGCGACCCTCGTTTTCTTTGCGCCAAACACACAAACGCCAGGCCATGCCCTTGTCTGGGGCGTGTTTACGGCAGGCCTTGCGCAATTTCTCGCTCTCGTATGGGGATGTTGGCGGGCTGGCGCAATGCCGCGGTTTCATTGGCCGCGGATGACGCCGGATATGAAGCATCTGATTGGGCTTGGGGTGCCGGGCATTCTCGCGGCAGGCATCACCCAGATCAATCTTGTGGTGGGCACGTTGATCGCCTCCTTTGAGGATGCGGCGGTGTCGATCCTTTTTTATGCGGACCGGATTTATCAATTGCCGCTTGGCTTGGTCGGTGCGGCGATGGGCGTGGTGTTGCTGCCGGATCTATCGCGCCGCCTCCGTGCCGCCGATCATGATGGCGCGATGCATGTGCAGAACCGCGCCATTGAATTGTCCTGTTTGCTCACGCTTCCGGCCGCCGTGGCGCTGTTTGTGATCCCGCTAGAGATCATTACGGTGTTGTTTGAGCATGGCGCCTTCACATCCAGCGATAGCGCGCAAACGGCGGCCGCCTTGGCGATTTTTGCCTTGGGCCTTCCCGCCTTTGTGTTGATGAAGGTGTTTCAGCCCGGTTACTTCGCCCGTGAAGACACCAAAACACCGATGATCTTCGCCGCCATCAATGCCTTGATCAATATGACCCTCAGCTATGTTCTTTTTTTCCGCATTGGCCTGGTGGGCATTGCCATTGCGACGACGTTGGCCGGATGGGTGAACGTGCTTCTTCTCTGGGGCCGTCTCTGGCAGCGCAAGCATTTTACAGCGGATACACGTCTTCTCTCGCGCTTGCCCCGCATCGTGCTGGCCAGCCTTGGCATGGGCGCTTTGCTGTGGTGGGGACGCGGCCTCCTCGCGCCGCTGTTTCAGGGCGGTGAGACAGATAAAATTTTTGGCTTGGTCCTCTTGGTTGGGGGCGGCTTGATCGCTTTTGCGATTTTAACAGTGGTGACAAAAGCCAGCACGGTTTCAGAGCTCAAAGCCATCGTGCGCCGCAGTGCTTAGCACGCGGGCCTTGCATGTTACAGCGCAAGAGGCCATAAAGCCGCCACGAGATTGACTTTAAAAACATTTCAAAGACATGTGCGATGACTGAGACTTCTGCGGACATATATCAAGGCCCTGAGCGGGTGTTTTCCGGGATGCAGGCGACCGGCAATTTGCATCTCGGCAACTACCTTGGCGCGATGAAAAATTTTATTTTGCTGCAAGAGACGCATGAATGTCTTTACTGCGTTGTTGACATGCACGCCATTACGGTGTGGCAAGATCCCGAAGACCTGCGCGCCAATACTCGTAAAGTGGCGGCAGGGTATCTTGCGGCCGGCATTGAGGCCTCTTCCAGCATTATTTTCAATCAAAGCGCTGTGACCGCGCATGCGGAGCTTGCGTGGATTTTTAATTGTGTCGCGCGTCTCGGATGGCTCAATCGGATGACGCAGTTCAAAGATAAAGCGGGCAAAGATAAAGAGAAAGCCTCCGTTGGCCTCTACGCCTATCCTAATCTCATGGCGGCAGACATCCTTGCGTATAAGGCAACGCATGTGCCTGTCGGCGAAGATCAAAAACAGCACCTTGAGCTGGCGCGCGACATCGCGCAAAAATTCAACAATGATTATAACGTCCCCGGTTTTGTTCCCTTGCCGGACCCGATGATCACGGGCCCAGCGACACGGGTCATGAGTTTGCGCGATGGGTCGAAG
>JANQLI010000110.1 GCA_028280675.1 Alphaproteobacteria bacterium | reverse complement strand
ACCATAGATCGTGTTGAGTACATTACCGAGCACGCTACACCTGAGATTGAGTCAGCTTTAGAGGCTGGCGATATGACCATAAACAAGGCGTACACCGCACCGCTTTGTTTCCAGGCGCATCAAGCGCTTTTAAGATTGCATTGCGCGCCATGCCCTTATCCGTGCGCCCAAGTGACTGGAACATGCTGGAATTGCCGCCAAGAGACCCCGCGCCGAAAAAGCCCGAGGTTTCGCATGCCGCCAACAAAAGGGCCACGCTCACGGACGCCAGGATTCGCAAATTCATCACTTTAAACATAGACTTACACCACCATTCGTTGGCCCAAGTGTACGCCAACTCGTGCACGGATAAAAGGCAATTCAAATTGTACCGGTTATTTTATCCATAAGTTTATGTGTCTCACCCACACTCTGGCGCCCATAAGACCGTTTATTTGTGACAGGACTGCGGTGATGTCCGTATTGACAAATGAGGGACCGTCTGTGACACAGCTCCCGATCAAAGACTTTACCTTTGAGAATAAGGTGTTTGACGCCCCTGGCGCGCATTTCGCCCAAGCCAAGGACTCCAAGGAACCCCTGTTTTATGTGCAAATGGGGGAAAATCTCGCCGCCTTGCATCTCACATCGCTGCGCAAACATTTTGGCATTCATAAAGGCTCTCAAGATGACACGTTGCTCACAATGGTGCCGAGCAGTTTAAACTTCGTGAAACGCATCCATCCCGGTGACGCCATCCCGACAGAGGTGTTAAACGGACGCGCCTCATGGCCGATAGAAAAACATCACCGTGAGATGGTGGAAATGAATCTCACGGTGGCTCTCGCCCGCTGGATCATGGGCACGACTGACGCCACACCCGATCCCAAAACGCTGATGAAAATGGCGCAAGACCCGGATATGAAACAACGCGCGCAATCGGGTATCGATAAGATCGCAGAAGAAATGGGGATCGGGACAGAAAACCGTCAGCAGGTGATCGACACACTCGAACGTTTAACAGACGAGCTGAGTTATATTGAAGCTTTGAAAGAACATTTTGGCGGCATTCACCGCATTGCTGTCAAACTGCAACAGGCCGCCGGATTGCTCGCAGACGATCGCACCCTTTGCGAAGAGATCAGCCGCATACGGACGCTTATGACGCCTCCGATGAAACGCTATAGCACACTGTTTCGGGAGTTAGACGCGGAAGCGAAAGATATTCTTGCTCTTGTCAAAAATGACTCCCGCAAGGTGGATCTGATACGCCGCACACGGGACGATCTCCGTTCCGCTCTCTTGGCGTGGCAGGACTTAATACACAAATGGGATGATCAAGTAATCGCGACCGAGTCCGGCCTGGAAGCTCTGGTCCGCGAGACCTACCGCTTTGTCGCCAGACACTTTCCGCAAGCGCAAAATTGGGGGGCGTCTTAACCGCCTTGCCGCATAATCGTCACTTTGTTTGCCGCTGAAAGTGCGCTAAACTGCTTTCCTGTCGTGAGTTTTCGTCGCGTGAGGTCATCCCATGTCCCACCATGCGGACCGTCTGCCTTTGCTTTCCCGCTTTTTTGGCCTCGTGCTGGGCACCTTGTTGCTGTTCTCTTTGGTGCTCATATGCCTCGGCTTGATGGTGCCAGCGCTGAAGGTGAATTCGTTTTATTTTTTCACCCGCGAATATTCGATCCTCGATGGCATTATCGCGCTTTATGAAGATGGGGAAATCTTTTTGACGATTCTGCTGAGTATTTTTACGATCATCTTCCCCCTCACGAAAAACATTCTTGGCCTCATGTCCTTCTCTCTTTACGAGAGCAATCCACAACTAATGCGCAAAGTCCTCACGTCGATCCGTGTGCTGTCGAAATGGTCGATGGTGGATGTCTTTGCGATTGCGCTTGTGGTGCTGATCATGAACGGGCGGTTGCTCACCTCTGCGGATATTGACGCGGGCGTTGGCATGTTCGCTGCAGGCGTGCTGATCTCGACCCTCGCCATTCATGGTCTGGAATGGCTGTATGTCAGCGCGCGCACGCCCCAGCCAACAGTACACGCTGTGTCCGCTTAAGCCCGCTCCCGCGTTTTATGAAAAGTGATGCTGGGCCACTTTTCCTGGGTGTAGTTCAATTCCCATGCACTCGCGCCTAAAAAGACGGATGCATCATCCACATCCACCGCCATCGACCCTTTATGGGCATCAATGAAGCGTTTGAGCTCAGCACTCTCTTCAGAGGAAATCCACCGCGCCCCTTCAAGAGCCGCAACTTCGAAATCGATGTCGAGATCGTATTCATTCTTCACCCGCGTCTTCAGCACATCCAATTGCAACTGCCCGACAACACCGACAATCCAATTTGCGCCAATCAACGGTTTAAAGACTTGCGTGACGCCCTCTTCGGCAAGACTCTCCAAGGCCCGGCGGACATGCTTGGACTTCATCGGATCGCCGACACGCACACGCCGTAAAATTTCCGGGGCAAAGTTTGGAATGCCTGTGAAGACCAGCTCGCTGCTTTCCGAAAGCGTATCCCCGACACGTAACGTGCCGTGATTGGGAATGCCAATGATGTCTCCCGGATAGGCTTCTTCAACAAGCTCGCGGTCCTGGGCAAAAAACAGAATGGGATTATGCACGCCGATTTGTTTACCGGTCGCCGCTTGGCGCAATTTCATGCCGCGTTTGAATGTGCCTGACACCATGCGCAAGAAAGCGACCCGGTCACGGTGATTGGGGTCCATATTGGCTTGCACTTTGAAAACAAACCCTGCGACTTTATTTTCGCTGGGGTCCACGTCCCGCGTCGTGGTTTTTTGCGCCCGCGGCGGCGGCGCCATGCGCGCGACAGCCTCCAGCAGCTCGCGCACACTATAATGCTTTAAGGCCGATCCGAAAAAGACAGGCGTCAGATGCCCGCCGCGGTAACTCTCCAGATCAAAGCGCGGGCACGCCTCCTGCACCAATTCACTTTCTTCGAGAAGCGTCTCACGCTCCTCTGCGCTTAACAGTGTGTCCAAGTCTGGGCTATCAATCGGAATAGCCGCGCCCGTTCCATCTTGATCTTTGCGATACGGCAGAAAGGACCCGCTTGCGACATCATAACAGCCTTTAAAGATGTTGCCGGAGCCAACGGGCCACATCATCGGACAGATATCAAGGGCAAGTTTGTCAGCGATCTCATCAATAATGTCATAGGGATCGCGCGCTTCCCGGTCCATTTTATTGACGAAAGTGATAATCGGAATATCGCGCAAGCGGCAAACTTCAAAAAGCTTCAGCGTCTGCGCCTCAATCCCTTTCGCTGCATCAATCACCATAATAGCGGAATCCGCCGCCGTCAGGGTGCGGTAGGTATCTTCACTGAAATCTTCGTGACCCGGCGTGTCTAAAAGATTGAAGGTCACACCTTCATATTCAAACGTCATCACCGCCGAGGTCACGGAAATACCGCGCTCTTGCTCAATCTTCATCCAGTCCGACCGGGTCCGCCGCCGTTCGCCCTTGGCGCGCACCTGTCCAGCCATGCGGATCGCCCCGCCAAGGAGAAGCAAATTCTCCGTCAGCGTGGTCTTGCCCGCATCTGGGTGCGAAATAATCGCAAAGGTGCGCCGGTCCGCAATCGGATCGCCCACGGCGAAAACCTCTGGTGATAGGGTCTCTGTGTTGGTCATTTGTCTGGTCTTCGATACACGAAAGCGCCCTTCTATAAGAAGGACGCTGCAAACTCAACCGTGCGTTTTATGACCAGACCAGGTTTGAGCTGCGCGGCTCACGCGGTAATGGGACATTACTCACTATCCAGCTTGTGCTGGATAGCGTCCATGCTGAAATCTTTGGCAACACCGCTTTCAAGGCCTTCCGTAATAGCCCTTTGAAGAGCTTCGTGTTTTTTCTCGTGCTCTTCCAACATACGCAAACCGGCACGGACCACTTCACTTGCGGAACCATAACGGCCCGACTTGACTTGCTTTTCACAAAAGCCAAGAAAATGATCGCCAAGAGCAAAACTTGTGGATTTCGGCATATTCATTACCCCTTATGAAGTACCAATATATACTAATTATTGGTACTTTTGCAAGTTTTTTCATAGGGAAATAATTGGAGTCAGAGCCCTTTATGTTGGCTTCTGAATCTCTGCTATCACGCCACATCGAGCTGCGACCAGACCGCGTCTTCGACCACTTGTTCGGTGAGGCGCCCTTCCCGATCCATCGACGAAAGTGCGGTCATCGATTCTTCCGGCAGACTGCCATGACGGCTCGACACCCCGTAGCCATCCCAATGCACCTTGACGCAATTCACGCCGCCTTTGGCATGAAGTAAGGCGCACAGCACCCGCAAAGTCCGCGGTTTATGATCACAAATATTAGGGTCCGAGTGATACTCCTCACGCAGCAACAGCATCAAGTCATCGATGGTCAGGTTGTCATATTGCTCTTGAGACAGAGGAAAGCTTGGATCAAGGCGCGGGTCTGCCCCAGCATCCAAGGGCAAAACCACATCATTAAACAGGAAATGTTTTTTGTTCATCACCACACCTCAGCTTCACCACTGTGCCGTCTGAACCCCACTGCCCCTTTACATGTTCTTTTCTATTCGCTCATCAATAAACGTGCGGCCCTTTTGATCTTCAATCTCAATAACCCAAAGGTCCGGATCAAATGCGATCTGTTTTTGGATATACGCATCCACATCGCTTTCTGGATGCGGACCGGGGCCGACGCCTTCGATCCAAATACGTTTGCCTTCGCCATCGCGGGCCGGCGCATAGACATGGGCTTCGCCATTCAGCAAACTGAC
>JANQLI010000094.1 GCA_028280675.1 Alphaproteobacteria bacterium | reverse complement strand
ATTTTCAAAGTCGCCATGCCTTGAATGGAATCGAGATATTGCGCGCTGTTGCGGTCTTTGACTTCTTTATTCTGCCCACTGATGCGGCGGAATCCACGTGCGGATGACCCGACAAAGAGAGGTGTTAAAGGCACACCGGCCAACATCCATAGGCCCACGACCCAATCGATCCAAAAGATCGCCGCACACAACATAATGGGAATCGCAATCGCGACCCAGATTTGCACAAAGTAAACGCTGAAATAATAATCGAGATATTCAACGCCTTCCGTCGCCGTATTGGCGATTTCACCGGTGCGGCGCTTGCCCAACACGCCAGGACCCAATTCCACGACTTTCTTATAAATACGATCACGAACATTGAGCTTGGCTTCACTTGAGGCGCGAAACTGTCCCGTTCGAAAAATCCAAGCAAGGGCGGCTTTGAGCAGAACCAGCCCGACGAAGATCCAGAACCACTGACGCAGAAGATTGTCGCCTTGCCAGGCGGAATCCACTGCCCGGCCGAGAACATAATATAAAAGAATAGTGGTCGGCATCGTCGCAATCCCTGCAATCAAACCGATCTTCACCCATTTCATTGTGCCGGGCGTCACCAGCCGGTCATCAACACCAATCATAGTCGCCTTCCAGTCTTTTATTATACTCCCGGCCCAAAAGATCTCGCTGAATCAGAAATAGAGGCTGCGAGGGGTCGCGGATGATGCCATTTTCGGGCATACTACACCTTCAAGCAAGGTTTAAGGTCAAGACCTCTTTCTCGTGCTCGTCACGCAATGACATCAAACACTAGGATACACAATCGTATGCCGCAAAAGCTCATGACCATTGGACAATTGGCGTCACGGACAGGCGTTTCGACATCCCTGTTACGGTATTATGAGAAAGAAAATCTGATCCTGCCGACAGATTATAGCCAAGCGGGCTACCGTCTTTATGCGGAAGAGGTCCAAAAAACCGTCACCTTTATCAAGATGGCCAAGCGCTATGGATTTTCGCTGTCCGATATTAAGAGCATTCTTGGAACCAATGAGGAAGGCACATTAGATAACGCCGAAATCATGTCTATGGCCGAACAACGCTTCATGGATATTGAACGCCGTGTGACAGAAATGCTGGTTCTGCGTCACGAACTAGAGCTTTTTCTCGTAGATCTCGCAGACCAATTGGACCGCAAGGCCGGGGCAAAACCGAGCAAGAATTATCGTGATCTTGTGGAACAAGTCTGTGGTCATGACGTAACCATGAAACCGAAATCATCCTTGCAAATGCTCACCGAACGTATTGGCTGCAATCTCGCCCACTCAGAATGGGAAGAGCTGTTTAAGGACTTGCGAGGGCAGCACGTCCACATTTGGCGTGACGATGATCTATACACTATCCAAATCAATCCGAAGAAACCAAAAGTGATGAAGGCTTTAAAACGGCTGGCGGAAAGTGAATCGGAATGCGACGCCCATGCTCAGCCGCAAGTGATGGAATCGAAAGAAACCATTCAATTTATCGCCAAGGGCGATAATGCCTTTCTGTACGCCAAGTTATTCTTGGCCTTGGAAGCCGCAGAAGCCTAAGAATCCGCCACCTTGGAAATAGTGCTTGACCTTAAACCCAGCTTTAAGGGGCATAAAAGGGCCAACTGATACCAATGTAGGAAAGGTGGCCTCACGTAATGGATCAACAGGCTATTCAAGAGGAACCCAGCGCGTTCAAGGTGCGCATTGCCGGAATGGACTGCGGCAGTTGTGCGATGACGATTGAGAACGGTATGCGTCAGGTTCCTGGCGTCAAAGATGTTGCTGTGAGCTTTACAACAGAACTGATGGATGTGTCTGGCGATGTCTCGTTAGATGATATTGCGCGACGCATTAAAGAGCTTGGGTATCGGGTCGTTCATGACGATGAGCAGACAGCCCCTATTGCCGTTGAACATCGCGGCCTTGTCGGATTTTTATCCTTTCTCTGGGAACAACCTCATTTGCGCCGTGCTTTGTTCGTGACACTGGCCGCTGCGATTGGCGTGCTGTTCGTCCC
>JANQLI010000081.1 GCA_028280675.1 Alphaproteobacteria bacterium | reverse complement strand
GGGTCGATATCGACCCTGTGACGGCAAAGAGCCAGCGCAACACAGGCCGCCACGTACTGCATGGCGATCCCAGTGACGCAGACTTCTGGGACCGTGTTCAGGCCACCCATCAACTTGATCTTGTCATGTTGGCGTTACCACGCCTGTCCACAAACCTTGCTGTGCTTGAACAATTGAAGGCTGCGTCTTTTACAGGCCGTGTCGCCGCAACAGCCAAATTCCAAGATGAGGTGGAAGCTCTTAAACGCGCTGGGGCGCATACGGTCTTTGATTTGTATAAAGAGGCCGGGACTGGATTTGCAACGCATGTGTTTGATCAGACCAAAAGCGCTTAAGTTTCGCGCGATCAGGTCAGGCGCTCCGATTCATCCTGCATTGTCTGAATACTGTCGGGGTCCACGCCAATCGCTTGCATGCGCTCACGCCAGCGCTGGCGGGCCAGAGCTTGCATGTCCTCCACCCGGTCGACTTCATCGGTGATTTCAAGACCGATCAGCGTTTCCAAGACATCTTCGAGTGTCACCAGCCCCTGTGCCGACCCGTATTCATCGACGACAAGTGCGATGTGACTTTTCTCATGAATCAGACGGTCAAACGTGTCTGAGGCGGATAAAATATCGGGGATGACGAACAGCTCGCGCTTAAAGTCCGAAAGGGGCAGGTGAAAGTCATCCTGTGCCTGTGCAGCCAAGAGGTCTGTTTTCAGGGCATAATATCCGGCGTCGTCAAAATCTTTGCCGTAGAGAGGAATACGGGAAAAAGGCTTTTCGGCATGTTGGGCGAAAAACGCTTCGACAGTCATGCTTTCCGGCAGTGAAAAGATGACCGACCGGGGAGTCATAATATCTCTGACAGATAAACGGGTTAACTGCATAAGGTTGCGCACAATTGTCAGTTCTTTGGACTGCAGCAATCCTTCATTGACGCCGATCTCCGCCATGGCTTCGATCTCGTCTCGGCTATATGTATGTGTGTTGGTGTTCGCCCGTGAGAGCACACGTGTGATTTTTTCAGACATCCAAACAAAAGGTGACAGCGCACGTGTGAGCGCATTAATCAGAACGCCAAATCCTGGCGCCAGTTGCTGCCAATAGGTCGCGCCGATTGTTTTGGGAATGATTTCAGACAGCACGAGAATGGCTAAGGTCAGGAGGGCGGAGGTGATTCCGAGGGCGTTGTCGCCAAACACGCGCGCCGCTTCTGCGCCAACACCAGCAGCCCCAACAGTATGCGCGATTGTGTTCAGGGTCAAAATCGCAGCCAATGGCCGATCAAGATTATTGGTCAGTTTCTTGAGAATCTTTGCGCGTTTGCTTCCCCTTCGCTCAAGAGCGGCGATGTAGGATGGCCGCACGGATAGCAAAACGGCTTCCGAAATGGAGCAGATGAAAGACACGCCAATGGCGAGACAAAGATAAATGATGAGGAGGGTCAACGTTCCAGTCCGCGGGTCATGATGAAATATCTATGGATCAAAAAACGGTTTGCAAGCCTCACGGGACATTTTATTGGACCTGACCTTTTCTCCTATCGCGGTCCCTGTGGTGAGGAAGAGGTGTTCTTGACTGCCGCGTTTTCGATTCTATGGCGTCGCGCGGTGGCCGTCCATGCGCAATCTTCAGGTGTTAAGAAGAGCACCCGTATTCAATACTCAAAAATATTTGATAAAAAACGTATTTTACCCAAAAAATATGAAAAAATATCTTGATTTAAGGATTAAAAGCCTTCAAATAATCCAATATAATTTTATTATTAAACGATATTGACAAAAAATATTATTTTATTACGTATGCATGGTGACGTTGTTTCGATTGATTGTGAGGAAAAAATGCTACCGGATTTGCATCATGGAATGAATATTGACAAATCGTTGGACGACAATGCGCGTAGCCGATTTGTGATGACTCTGCGCGGCTATGTTTTGAATGATGTTGCCAATCAGATGCGTGACACCTACGAACGAGAGGTCGCCCCGCAGGCTGCCAGCAATATGACCGGCGCCAATCTTGATGGCGATGACGTGCATGACGCGTTATTAGATGAGCCCATTTTTAAATTCTACAGCTCCATTCGCTACAATGCGCAGGAGATGTGCCACCGGGCTGTCATTCCTGCCATCGATCGTGAACATGACAATCTCAAAGCGCGGGCCGAAGCGCTTGATGGCACCCCAACGCGCACAGGCAGCTTGACCCTCGATCCGTCATTGGATGTTCCCAATTATGTGGAGGGCATTGACGTCCATCTGATGCCGGGGAGTTATGTGACCGGAGAAGCAGAGGGCGACCTTCGTGCAGGCTCCATTTATGATAATGCTATCTCCGTGTTTGCGTTTGGTCAGATGGGAGACCAAATGGATGATATTGGGCAATCGATGAGCAAGTTTGTCCGTCATATATATCCGGATTTTAACCCACAAAAAATTCTCGATGTTGGCTGCACAATTGGTCACAATACGTTGCCATGGGCGCAGGAATATCCTGATGCCGACGTGCATGCTGTTGATGTTGCGGCGCCGCTTCTGCGCTATGCCCATGCGCGCGCCCAATCCATGGCGGTTCCTGTGCATTTTCATCAACAAAGTGGCGAAGCGTTGCAGTTTGAAGATGAGTCCTTTGATGTCGTCTTCTCATCAATGTTTTTGCATGAGCTTCCGCGCGCAGCCATCAAAAACTTTATGAAAGAGGTGCATCGCGTGCTGCGCCCTGGCGGTTTGTTACTGAATATGGAATTGCCGCCGAACAATCATATGCATGCCTATGATCAGTTCTTCCTTGACTGGGATTCCCATTACAACAATGAACCCTTTTATAAAAATTTCCGGGATATGGACAGTAAGGCGCT
Organism: Alphaproteobacteria bacterium; assembly: GCA_028280675.1. GTDB lineage: Bacteria > Pseudomonadota > Alphaproteobacteria > SMXP01 > SMXP01 > JANQLI01. The sequence goes on along the minus strand of JANQLI010000081.1, from coordinate 10,567 downwards.
TTGTGCAGAGGCTGGGTTTGAGACATCGACATTCTTCGACGCGGCCGTGCCACAATATACATTAATATCACCAGAGCGTTTCGAAGAGCTTCTTGTGCTCAACCCAGATGCCGAAACGCTTGGCAAAACGGGTGTTCTCGCCAGGGATACCTGCCATCGCTATGCTTTTGGCGCTTGGAAATAGTCGATTAAGAAGGAGTATGAAACAATGAATGAGTTACCCACAGCCACACGGGGACGCAGATACCAATTTTTTGATTCGCCCGAAACAGATCAGCTCATGTCCATGTTGCTGGCAACTTTGTCAGAGCTTTCGGTGACGCGCGAGCGCCTTTTCGCTCTTGAGCGCGTGGCCCAAGACAAAGGCTTGCTGACATCGGAAGACATTGACTCTGTTCAATTTTCTGTTGCGGACCAAGAAAAGCTTGAGGCCGCGCAAAATAAAATGATGGAAGAAGTGTTTTATCCTTTGCAATTTAGCTATCGCAAAGCGCAACCGCGTAAATCCTTGTCAAAGACAAATGATTCCGTCAAGCTGAACGACGCAAGCGCTGATCTTGATGCAGCGAATGATGAAATTGGACGTAAAGCCGGTTAAATGGAAATAAAACAGCTTAAGCGTTTTTTGGCCATTGTTGATGAGGGCAGTTTCGCGTCTGCCGCATCAAGGCTTGAGCTGACCCCACAAGCCCTTTCCACGGTCGTCGCCAATTTGGAAAAAGATATTGGCATGCGCCTTTTCGATCGCACGCGTGGTGGGACGACCGTGCTGACTCAATATGGCCGTGCTCTTGTCCCGCATGCGCGTGCGCAGGTGCGCGCAGAGCGGCGCGCGCTGGAAGAGCTGTATGCCCTCAGAGATGCGGGGGGCGGATCGGTCTCTGTTGGCATTGCAGAAGCTTTTAGCCGCCAGGTGATGGCGGCGGCTGTTGCGCGCTTGCACCATGAGCATCCGGATATTCGTATTCATCTCTATGAAGATTATACTGAAGCATTGCTGGAAAAGTTGTGGCGCGGGGAAGTCGATTTTGTCGCGGGGAGCGCAGGCACACCTGATGCGATGAGCTCCACGATTATTGTCGAACCGCTCTACTCTCGCAATGACGTGATTGTGGCGCGCAAGAATCATCCGCTTATGCAGCGTGACTCGTTAACATTGAAAGATCTGCAGCCATACACATGGCTTGTGCCTGCGAAACGGGAAGTCGAACAGCAAGTCATCATTGATGCGTTCTTATCGGAGAACCTGACGCCGCCAGATCGTTTCATTTGGTCGGACGCGCTTTCTCTCGGAACCTATTTGCTTTTGCGTGAGGATTATCTGATTATGACAGCGCCTGCGTTGATCGGGCAAACAGGTGATCATACATTGTTGCAGCAATTACCCATTGATCGTCCAACAATACGCCGTGTCGCAAGCTTATGCTATTTGGATCAGACGGTGTTTTCACCGGCTGTGACGACGTTGATTGACGCCATTCGGAGTCTCTCGACCGACGTTCGTGGTGCGACGCCGATCACTGATCCGCGTGCCGCAAATAATGAACAGCAAAACAATCCATCGGCCTTGCATTAATGGTTTCCTCGACAGACATATCAGCTCCGAGAGAGGAGACAGCCTATCCTCATCTCTTTTCACCGATAGAGCTTGCGGGAAAACGTCTCAAGAATCGCGTTGTCCACGCTTCCATGACCACACGCTATGTCCATAGCGGTCAAATGACGCCGCAATTCATTCACTATCATCGTAATCGTGCCGAGGGCGGCGTGGCCATGACGGTCACGGAACCTCTTAACATGATGCGTTTTCAGTCGGCGCTTGGAAAAATCAATGTCTATAACCAAGCCAATGAGACCATGCTCAAACGTGCGGCTGAAGCGGTGGAAGGGGCCGATACGCGTCTCATTGGTCAAGTGCAAGACCCAGGCCGCGGCCGTCATCAAGAGGGGCGCAATATGCAGGCGATTGGCGCTTCAGCCTTGCCTGATGACCTCAGTTGGACAGTGCCATTGGCGCTCTCCACCGATGACGTCAAAGGGATGATTGATGATTTTGCGCAATCGTCGGCCTGGCTCAAGGAATGCGGCTGGAGTGGCATTGAAATTTCCGCAGGGCATGGTCATTTGTTCCATCAGTTTTTCTCGCCGTGGTCGAACCATCGCGAGGATGCCTATGGCGGCGATCTCGACAATCGCACGCGCCTTGTCAGAGAGCTTTTGCAAGCCATCAGGCAAGCATGCGGTTCTGATTTTATCATCGGTGTGAAGTTACCTGGTGAAGACGGTATCCCCAACAGTATTGATTTTGACGAAGCGCTGAAGATCAGCACACAGATCGCGGCCACCGGCATTCCTGATTACGCCACCTTTGCGTGGGGGGCGCATGGCCCCACATTGGATTGGCACCTGCCTGATATGAATGGACCGCGTATGCCGTATGCGGAAAAAATTCAACAGTTGGCCGAACCTTTTGCCGAGACATCGGCCATCGGCATGCTGGGGTTGATCACCGACCCCAATGAAGGGGAGAAATGTGTTGCCGACGGTGACGCCGATTTGGTGATGATGGGGCGGCCATTGGTCACGGACCCGGCATGGCCACGCAAAGCGCAAGGCGGGCGCGAAGCGGATATTCGCTATTGTGTGTCGTGCAATACGTGTTGGCAAGTGATCATGCAAAGTAGCACGTTGCAATGCGACAATAACCCGCGTGTGGGCGCTGCCGATGAGGCCGATTGGAAACCGGTACGCGCCGAAACACCTAAGAAAATCGTTGTCGTTGGCGCGGGATGTGCTGGCATGGAAGCGGCTTTTGTCGCCGCGAGGCGTGGGCATCACGTAACGGTCTTCGGTCAGTCCCCTGAACCCGGCGGCAAAACCCGTTTGCATGCTATGTTGCCCGGCGGGGAAAGCTTGAGCAGTGTTTATGATTACCAAACCCTGATGGCTGAAAAAGCAAACGTGACCCTGAACATGAATGTGCACGCCAGCATTGAGGATATTGTCGCGTGTCAGCCTGATGAGGCGATTTTGGCAACGGGATCGACAATGTCATGGCCGCACGGCATTCCGGAGATCTACAAAGATGAGGGCATCTTTTTAGATTTGCGTGATCTCATGACGGAGCTGCTTCACCGTCCCCATAAAGAACCTGGGACAGTCGTGATTTATGATCATGATCACACGCGCATGACATATGCCGCGGCAGAGTTTTTAGCCGATAAATTTGATCACGTTGTGTTGGTTACAGTGCGCGAGCGTTTTGCAAATGATGAGGCGCTTGTCGTGCGGCAAGGGATTTATCGCCGCTTGTTGCAAAAGAACATTGAATTGATCCCCTTCCATGATCTTGATCCTGATTCCGCCTATGAAGAAGGCGAAGTCTCTGTCAAGAATGTCGTTTCGGGTGAACGGAAAACCTTTGACAACGTGTCTTTGCTGACATTTTCAACGCCGCGTACGCCAAATGTTGATCTGATTGACGATTTACATGCAGCAGGTATTCCGTTTCATCGCATTGGTGACGCCCGTTCGCCGCGGACGCTGCATGTGGCCACATCTGAAGGCTGTAAATTAGGCGAAACCATTTAAACACCTACATAAGAAAGATAAGTATATGACCACTGTCATCGTTTTATTCAACTTGCTGCCTGGTGCAGATAAACAGGCTTACGAAAACTGGGCGCGGGAAAGCGACATCCCTGCTGTGCGCCGCCTTGGCTCTGTCAGTGGGTTTGAGGTTCTACGTATGCAGACGATGTTATCCGGCGATCCGGATGCGCCTTATCAATACGCCGAACTCATACAGATCGATGATATGGATGGGTTTATGGACGACGTGAAAACAGACGCCATCCGGGAAGCGGCGCAACAATTTCGAACATTTGCGGATAACCCGCAATTTATCGTGTGCGAGTCGATCGAGTCGTAAGTGACGGAGACAATCATGGGAAACTTACAAGGAAAAGTCGCGGTCATCACAGGGGCCGGGCGCGAAAAAGGTCTTGGGGAAGCCATTGCACGGCGGTTTGCATCTGAAGGCGCGAAAATCGTCATTTCGGATATTGGCGAAGTAAAAGGCAAGACCGCCCCAGAACATGGCGTTGGTCAGGTCTCCGAGATGGAGAAGGTCGCCGCGCAATTGCGTCAAGAGGGCGCTGATGTCATCACCAACATTTGCAATGTGCTTCATGAAGAGGACGTGGAGAACATGGTGAAGAGCACGGTCGATCATTTTGGTAAGGTGGATATTCTCGTCAACAATGCTGGGATCGGTTATCTCTTTGGGCCGCTGCTTGAAACCACGCAAGAAGAGTGGGACGCCGTTCTCGGTGTCAATTTACGCGGCGTCTTTTTCGGGATCAAACATGCGGCAAAACAAATGATTGCGCAAGGAGATGGCGGGCGTATCATCAATATCGGAAGCCAAGCATCAAAGTCGGCTTTTAAATTTACCTCGGCCTATACATCTTCCAAACATGGGCTTTTGGGTCTCACGCGTAACGCGGCGCTGGAGCTAGCGGAGCATAACATCACGGTGAATCTCGTATGCCCGAACCATGTCACGACAGGGTTAGGGTCTTGGCAGAACTCTTTCCTGGCCGCTAGCCGTGGACTGAGCGTTGAGGAGTATTTGGAACAGCTCAAAGCGCGCATCCCAATAGGCCGTGTCGGTTTACCGGAAGATACCGCCAACGCCTGTGCGTTCTTAGCCTCTGCGGAGAGTGTGTACATCACAGGCGATAGCATCAATGTCTCAGGCGGGGAAGAGTATCATTGAGTGTTTTCATTCACTGGTTCGTCAGACGTTAGCCAGATTTATTATCTCTGTATCTCAATAAGTAAGTTTGACAGTTCATTTGGCATGAGTGTCATCGCATTATGCCCACAATCGAGCTCCTCATAATGCCAAGAATCGCCTTGGACCCGTTGCAACAGTTTTTCCAATGGGGCAGGTCTTGGATGAGGTTTGTCTTTTAAGCAGTATATATAGGTCCGTTGTAAGCCATCCGATCCGCCATTGTTTAAGTGTAATGGCTCTAAATAGGTATTGACTGGCTGCGGCGTGAGCCGTCTTTTGTATCGTTCATAGGTCTCTTGACTAACATTAGTCTTGCGTATGCCGAAGTCGAGCAATTTAGGATAGGGAATCAGGTAATCATCTTGCAGTGGGCCATAGATGCTCTTGATTATATCGAGAGTCACACCTGGATAATTCGTTTCGCCATTCTCAGGCACATTCGAGTCAAGAAAAACGGCATGCTTTATCTTTTGCTTGAGTCTGTCGCATACCCCATGAATGACGGTTCCGCCATAGCTATGCCCCACTAAAATGACATTCTCTAATTCTTCCCACTCAATCACCTTAATGACATCTTGAATGTGCGTACTCAAATTTATTTCTGGTGATCTGAGGTGCACGCGCTCACCAAGCCCAGTTAATGTGGGCGTGAAGACCTGATGCCCTAAACGTTGCAGATAATCTTTGACTTCTCTCCAGCACCAGCCACCCAGGAATGAGCCGTGGACGAGGACAAAAATCTTCTCTGAACTCTGTTGTGCATACGAAGGTTTTACAGCCGCCGCGCCCATGCAAGACGCCGTTATCATACTGGTCATGAATGATCGCCGAGATGGTTGCATCGTCCAACTCCTTGCAGTGCTGATTTTATAGATCGTGTAAGGCTTGCATTCATGTAAAGGCGTATGAAGCTTTGCCTGCGTTCATTTTAACATACACAGGATGTGAACAGCTACATGCAAGTTGCTGCATTCGTGCAGCACGAAACGCACAGGCCATATTTGAATACCTCATGAGGATAGAGATCGCTTATCGATCTCTTTCTTGCAGGAGCTTTCTGACTTTGGACTGGTGGGAACGGCCAACGGGCAATCGAATACCGTTAGATAATTCGACTTTCAGGCTCCGATTCTCTGTTTCAATATTTTTTATTGCTGAGTGTTTTACCCAATGAGAGCGATGGATTTGCATACCAGCGTAATCTTCAAGCTCGAGCAGTGCATCTGACAGCCTATATAAAATCAAATCATCGCCTTTTTGGGTGTAAACGCGTAAATAATGCTGTTCCGCAGAAATGGCGATGATCTCTGTGCCAATATCTTTCTTTGTTCGCTTGAGAAAAAGTGGAATATCTTTTTTATTGCTGGCAATGCCGTCTGGTAACGGTTTTCGAATTTGCAGATCGTGCTGTTGTATGAAATTTTCAACACTTTCCTCATATCCAAACCGTTTCATGCCCACAATCGCAACGAAGATATAATTCATGATGACCCAAAAGAATATACCAGCCAACACATTGTCAACAAATCGCGCGAATGTTTCGGTGAAAGACAGGCTAAAGGGGCTCGCAACTTCAATCGCTCCGGCGCCAAAGAGTATTTCCGATGTTTGGATATGCCACTTAAAGAGCGGCCATGCGAGTATGGACCCAATCACGCTGCCAAGCGTGAGAACCAGCAGAAAAGACTTAACGTATTTCCCTATTGCGAACTGCACGGCGCGCGTCGCTAAATCGCAGTACCACCAAGACACGAGCCATATTGGCACCCAAAAATAAATCGATCCCAACTTTGTCCAGGAATCTGTGCGTCCAGATTGCATCCAGCCGGTTAATAATCCTGCAAAAAGTGGCGTGCAAACGTAGAAAATAAGCAATAACCAAACAGGGTTTTCTAATTGGATAGAGATATTTGATCGATTGATCAGATTTTTGAGATTCTTTCCGCTCACCTTATCAATATCCCCCAGTGCAGTGTGTACCTGATCTATTCTTATCTCATCCGAACTTCAATAACTTTCCTTGGTTTTTATTTATTGGATTTATCGGAACGGATGATAATAAGACAATGTATTTATTTCCAGCGGTCTTGGGTGCGAAAGTAAGCGCAACCATGCGCTGTTCGTGCTGCATAAACTGTACAAAGCATTGATTTATAGGGGTAATTGTGCAGTTTATGACATATTCAGCGCATTTCGTGCATGCATTATATCCAATCCTTTTGCCTCAGATAATACTACCAACACTGCAAGCTGCAATGTCACCAATATGCCGTTCGGGGCGGCACGTTGCAGTTTGATTCGTGTCTAAAATATGAGGGGAAGTTGAGATGAAAATCAGCACAAAATTTTTAATTGGTGTCTCTTTGAGTTCACTTTTAACAACTGATGCATTTGCTGCAGTTAATGAGATTATAGTGACCTCACGTAAAAGAGCTGAATCAATTCAGTCAGTACCACTGGCAATTACCACTTTCAGCGGCGAAGACCTCGCGCGCGCCGGTGTGGAGGATTTAAGGGATTTATCCAATCTGGTGGCGGGGCTGCAATTTGACGGCTTTGGTAATCGTAATCTGACTACACCGCAGATTCGGGGTCTTTCGCAAGTATCCCGCATCGATGATGAAAACAACGTGTCCATATTCGTTGATGGCATTTATGTTTCGGGCCGGGAAGGATTGGATTTCGGTCTCATAGACCTTGAGCGCGTAGAGGTGGTCAAAGGTCCTCAGAGTGCGCTCTACGGACGGAATAGTTACGGAGGCGCTATAAACTACATCACCAAGAAGCCAGGCGATAGTATTGAAGCAAGCGCCACTTTCACAATTGGTAACGATGGGAAGCGCACCGTGAAAGGCGGCATAGGCGGCCCGATTAGCGACGGTGTTTTAGGTGCGCGCATAGCAGGCGCCTACGATACGTTTGACGGATCGTATGATAATCCGCTTTCGAGTGATAATCCGGATTACTATGAGCAATATTTCTTCAATGGTTCATTGGTTTTTACACCAACTGAAAATTTTAGCGCTACTTTAACGGGGTACTATTTGAATGATGAGAATGGTCCCAGTGCGCAATATTTATCAGATGGGAATTGTGAAACCTATGGGGGATCTGTGCTGCAAGAATTTTGTGGTGAGGTGCCGTCCGTTGGCGATGTCGATCTTCCTTATGATCCAAGAGCATTTGGTCTTGAAAGGGAAATTGGCCGTATAGGCTTAAACCTGCGCTGGGAGCATGATTGGGGGGCCATTGTTTCGAATACTGGACACAATATGCTTTGGGCGGAGAGCCTTGTTGACCAAGACAGGCAATTAGATGGCGCGACATTTTTTAGTCCCACCTTTTCTCCCGTACCAAATGTTCCGCAATTTGTAGCGTTCACAAACGCAGCCCATATTGAAACAATTCAGGAGATTCGGATCGAATCGAATGAGGACCAACGGGTGCGTTGGATGGCAGGGGGCAGCTACTACCAGCTTGAAAGGAAGGATACACCTGCATTGCTTATTGATGCTGATCCAGGTGATTTGAGCGCCTTGTATAATCCGTTTCTGGCCGATATTCCTCTCGGGATTGACGGTGATGGCCTAGATCGGTTGCAGAATTTTCAGCGTAACAGAAAAGAAACGGAAACCTGGGCAGCATTCGGATCTGTTGAAGGCGATGTCACTGATAGTGTGACGGCTCGGGCAGAGCTGCGTTACACAAGTGAATCAAAAACGGCAACGAATATGGTTCTCGAAGATTTAGGATTGCCTGGCGCAGAGTTTGGCGATGAAACATTCAAGTTTTGGACGCCGCGTTTCACTGTGGATTGGCAAGTCAATGATGATGCCCTTCTTTATGCGTCTGCTGCGCGCGGCGCTAAGGCAGGGGGTTTCAATTCATCAAGCACACCGCCTCAATTTTTAGCTTTTGATCCTGAAACGAACTGGACTTACGAGATCGGTGCAAAAACGGACTGGCTTGATGGCGATCTGCGTATCAATGTTGCCGCTTTCTATATTGATATGGAGGATATTCAAATCACCAATCAAATCACGGGTACCGCATTATTCGCAACCCAAAATTCAGGTACGGGGACGAGTAAGGGCTTTGAAATAGAGGTCTCTGCAACGCCAGTTGATGGTTTGGACTTATCAATCAATTATGCCTTTGCCGACGCGACATTTGATGACGCAACAGATGGCTCATTTTCATCAGCACCGGGCGATGTGATGGATCTCATCGATAGTGGTGTTGTGCCTTCTGTGTTGGCACCCGATGGCGTGACTCGCGTAGCAGATCTTTCAGGTCAGCGTCTGCCGCGAACATCGGAGCATACGTTGAATGGGACGATTCAATATTCACAATCGCTGAATGACACATTTGATTGGTTTACCAGAATCGATACCCGTTATGAGTCCGAGCAGAAAGGTGACACGCTTGATGCGTTAAGCAAAATTGGCGATCGTGTCGTGACCAACATTAGAGGTGGCGTTTCAAGTGAAAAACTTGATTTCACGTTATGGGTTGATAACGCTTTTGATGATGACACGCCCGTTCTTGTAAGCGGCGCCGCTCAACTCAATGATTTTACTGGAAGACCTGTGTTTAATCTTCCAACATTGAGAACATTCGGCGCGACACTCACGTTGAGATACTAAGTAATTCCCCCTTGGGTCTCTCGAACGAACCCTAGAAGCACCAAATGTTCGGGAGACCCATTTTTTATCATTGCAAACCCTGCTCGGAGAACAACTTGATGCTTACGAGAAGAAATGCGGCCCTGGGCATTGCATCCGCCGCAGCCTCTACAGCCATTATGCTCGACTTTTCCAAGATAAGCTGGCAATCCAATAAGGCATGGGGCCTATCGAAGGCTGAGCAGCTTGAACTGTTTATTAAGTTCAAGGCCGATTTATCGGGCGAGAGAAGCGGTATTTATTATCAAGCAGACTTATTTCATCTGCAGCAAAATAAAATGTTGCCGTTATTGGTGCGTTGCGAGGGCTTCTCTTGGAATCGCGTGACGAAACTGACCGATAACCGTTATGAAGCGACCTTAACGGAAGTTGGTTATTATTTAGATCCTGAAACCGGACAAATCCAAGATGAGCTTCCGGTGCCCACAACTGGTGAAGCGCATAAGCTTCATCACTATACGTCACAATCGAGCCATATCATCACACCCGATGAAGTGTTGGTGCCTAATTTTTCAGATAGGCCAGATGTGTCGGTGGATCTGCAAAACCGGCCTGCTGTTGTTTTAGACGATACGATTGTTTTTCACGAAGATCTGCAAGCAGAATTTATCCCCACCTCAACGGGCCGAATCGAAAGAGATGAACAAAGTGATATAGACTCTTCATCTGGTTATCGTCGTGTATCTCAAATGACCACCTATACAGGAGATTTTGCGAAAGCATTAATGGAAGACAGTACCTCTGTGCCGTGTACATCCTATTCAATGATGTTTTCAGATAGCCGCATATTTATTTTTGATTTAGATGAGCATTTTCCCATGGTCTGGAGACTCTTTGGCAGAAAAGTCAATTCCATTGAAGGGTTGCCCCAGGCATTCCAGGACCGGGTTCAAAAGGACCATCCAAAATTCTGGTCTGAATCGAGTATATAGTTTGCCGCTCAAACAAGAGTCGTGACAGAACGCACACGTCAATATCGAAATGTCGCTTGCGATGATAAACAAAAATCCTATGACACGACGAAACGTCACTCTTGCATTGGGGACATTTGCGCTTGCGCATAGCGGTGTCATAGGCGCGT
>JANQLI010000061.1 GCA_028280675.1 Alphaproteobacteria bacterium | reverse complement strand
CACGGTGCCTCACATCAGGCCGTTATGGAATTTCAAGTGGTCACCAATAAGAGGCTTCCGCGCATAAAGGTGGGAAGATCCATCATTGCCTTTTATTACCGTAAAGACATGACCATGGCCGCCATGGTCAAACACAAAACCGACACGGGTCATATGAACGTGTCCACACTCGAGCTGACCTTGCTTGATTTAATGCGCTACCCCCAAGGGGCAGGGGGACTAGACCATGTAGCCACTGTCCTGTCCGATTTAGGACCCAAGATCGAGGCCCGAAAGCTTGCCAAACTTGCCGGCAAGTTTGAGCGCTCGGTTGTGCAGCGCCTTGGCTATTTGCTGGACAGTCTTGGATATAAAAAGAAAACCGGACAGCTTGCCAAATCACTTGTCCGCAAAGGGACGCCCCCTTGGGTAGAGTTAGAACCGGCGCAAGCTGCTAATCCCGTCTTCATGCCAGATCCCATCGAAAAGAATGAGCATTGGCGTGTGATCGCCCGCCGAATGCCAGAGGTAGATGAATGATCCCGATGATGCATATCATTGCCTGGGGCAGTGAGGCCCCTTGGGCGGATCCGCGCCAGATTGAGCAGGATCTCATCATCAGCCGCGCGCTTGTCGATCTGTTTAATGATCCGCTCTTAAAGGACGAGCTCAAGTTTCGCGGCGGCACAGCACTTAACAAGCTCCACTTTGAAAAGCCGCTGCGCTATTCAGAGGATATAGATCTTGTCAGGACGACGAGCGGTCCGATCGGGCCTATCCTTGATCAGATCCGTGCTGTCTTAGAGCCATGGCTTGGTAAGGGGCGGTTTGATCAAAGCCGTGTCGCGCCCAAACTACTCTTCAGCGCTAAGGCTGAAGATCAATCATCAGCTAACCCTTTGCGCTTAAAGGTCGAGATCAATACGCGCGAAACCGACATCTATGATGCGCCGCTTGATTTTGACTACCGCGTAGAAAATCCTTGGTTCACAGGCGAGACTGTTATCCCCACATTTTCAAATGAAGAAATGCTGGCAACAAAATTGCGGGCCCTTTTGCAAAGAAATAAAGGCAGGGATCTCATCGACTTGTCCCATGCCCTGGAAGTAATGGAAGGTCTTGATACCGCAAAAGTCATTCAATATTTCCAGCTTTACCTGCAAAAGTCTAAGACGCCTATTACCCGTCCCCAAGCAGAAGAGCGCATGTTTGAGAAACTACAGAATCCAAATTTTCTATCAGACATTAGGCCTTTGCTCTCAGCAGACGCGGCAGAGCGCCTGACAGACGAAGAGATTACGCGCTCATTTGAAAGCGTGTTTTCAACATTGATTGTGGCGATACCAGGTAAGCCTTGGGCGAGATCAGAAGATATGAAACAACATTTTGATATTCTATTGGGGTCATGAATTTGGCCGTGTTACCTGTGAAACCGCCAAATTAGATAGCCTCTTAAAAACAACATGTCCAAATCCCACAAAGAAACGCAGCTCGAAGAAATTTGGCATCAAGTTGTCTACCGGATCTTTGACAAGATGTTCGAGATGTCAGGTGTAGATCTAAGCACTCTTCATCAAGACCTCTACGAGGAAGTCGTCTTTGAACTTGCCAAGCTTGATATCCACCTAAAAGAGCAAATTAAAAAGCGACGCCTTGCCGACCGCCAAATAGATGACGTTGATCTAGATAAAGAGCGCGACGAGTGTTTAGGTCCATCAGGTACTGCCATCATTGATGGCACCGCTAAAATGCTGTCGGAACATGTGTGGCTAAAGCTGTACAAAGAGCGTTGGGAGCCGAAAACGAAAGCGGCCCAAGAGCGCGAGAAGAATCCGAAGAAGAAAGTTCTCTCGGTCAAACCTGTTAAAGACAATCACTACATCCCTAAATGGTACATCCGCGATTATTGGGCCCAAGCCGGCCGCATTCGACGCTTGAAAAGAGATGCTGAATTGCAATGGGAGGAAAAGTTTGCTGGTGCCGGCAACTGGGGATACTTACCAGGACTTTATACTGACAAACTTGAAGCCTATTTTTCATTGCTCGAAGGGGACGCCAAGAAACCATTGCGTAAGCTCCTTGATATCATCCCTATCAATTGGCCAGAGCGGCAGTCGCTCATAGGTTTCTTTGTTATTCAAGTTTTGAGAAATCCGGCATTTATGAACAGAGTGCGGGTAAGAATATCACCGGTTGTTTCTGAATTGGTAGGTGCGGAGCAATCTGAAGATGATACTTATATGCGCGATGTTCACGAAACGCTCTTTGGCAATAACGATTTTTATGATCGTTTTGTACGGCCTCTTCATGAAAATGCCTGGGTGCTTATTAAGTCAGATGAGCCTTGCTTTGTTTTACCGGATGTTTTTTGTTGCGTCGACGCCTTTGAAGAGGAAACACATCTATTGGTGCCGATCTCTCCAACGGCTTGTTTTGCCACTATTCCCGTCAGAGAAGACGTCAAGCGTATCGTACCCATAAACATCAAGGCCTCGCCAGCCTTTGCTTGGCGTATTGTTAATTTATTGGCCAAGAGTTCTCAATCTGAGTTCTTAGCTCATCACGACTTTGACACTGATAAGCTAGATCCGCGGGCAAATGACTCTTTGGAAGAGATACTCTCAGAGCTCACATCTACATGTGAGGGTAAACACTAACTTCTTTAAGCTTCAATTTAGTGGGACGGTACCCATGATTGATGTGGATGCTTATACGCGGTGGTTGGGATGATGCATAGTCCCGCTCATTATTAACATTGGAGAGTAACTAGTCATGCATTTTTCAGTTTCGCCAGCTCCTTTGCCAGGTAGTTTCCTGACAAATTCGTATAACGCATGACTGACTTCGGATCGCGGTGACCGGATTGCGCCATAACTTGGGGCATAGCCCAGCCTGCTTCGAAGAGACTCGATATGCGTTCATGGCGTGTGTCATGGAACCGAAAATGCGTCAGCCCTGCGCGCTCACGCGCGCGGTCAAACGCTTTCCGCATCGCATTTGAGGTTACAGGAAATATGCGCTTAT
>JANQLI010000019.1 GCA_028280675.1 Alphaproteobacteria bacterium | reverse complement strand
CTAGGCCAACGCAAAGCGGTGCCAGGCACGATCAGCTTTTTGATCACCGGGGATGAAGAAGGGATTGCCATTAACGGCACGCAGAAAATGCTCGCATGGGCGGCGGCGCAAGGCATTCAATTCGATCATTGTTTGGTTGGCGAGCCGACCAATCCAAAAGTGCTTGGCGATATGATAAAAATTGGCCGCCGCGGCAGTTTGAATGCGCATATCACCGTGAAAGGCACACAAGGCCATGTGGCTTATCCCCACCTTGCCGACAATCCTGTGCCCAAGCTCCTCGAAATATTACGGCGTCTTGATGCGCGGGAACTCGATCAAGGCAACGCGCATTTTCAGGCGTCGAACTTAGAGGTCGTCACGGTGGATGTCGGCAATAAAGCGAGCAATGTCATTCCCGCTGAGGCCTATGGCCGGGTGAACATTCGCTTTAACAACGAACATACCGGCGCAGATCTTGCCGCCTGGATCGAACAAGTATGCCATGACGTTTTGGATGAAATGGGCGGCGCGTGTGACACCGTTTTTGAACCATCAAGCGAAGCTTTTGTGTCTGAGCCCGGCGCATTCACTGCACTCATTGAAGACGCTATCACAAAGAAATACGGTCACGCACCGGAACTTTCGACATCAGGCGGCACGTCGGATGCGCGTTTTATCAAAGACTATTGCACAGTTGTTGAGTTTGGTTTGATTGGCGCGACCATGCATAAAGTTGATGAATGTATCGCGGTGAAAGATCTCGAAGATCTTGCGGATATTTATTTTGATATTGTGTCGGGGTATTTTGCGACGTGAGTGCTGCCTCAGCCGATATTATGCGGTCTCTTGAAGGCTCTGCCCGTGTCATTCTCCGGCAGCCTGGGGCGAAAGCGTGCTTTGATGTCAGTGAGCGTGGCTTTTGGCGTTCTTTTGTGGCGATGGTCATCGCCGCGCCCATTCATTTTTGGCTGTTCTTAAGTTTACGGCAACTCTTAATCGACCGCGGCGCTGCCACGGGCGACACCTATACACCCGTTGCTTTTGGACCGGATTTTCTGATTGAGACATGCACCTATGTCGCGTCATGGACTCTGTTTCCGATCTTGCTGGTGTTCCTGACACGTTGGATGAACATTGCCGAACATTTTGCGCCTTATATTATTGTGCGGAATTGGACATTCCTTTTGGTGTATCTGGTTCTCGATATCCCACCCATGGCGCTTTATAATTTAGGTATTCTCTCTCTCGAAAGTCATACATTCTTGGCGCTGGTGTCGGCCATCTTGAATATTTGGATTTTATGGCTGATCGCGCAGGCGGCCTTGAAGGTCAATGGGGGGCAAGCGTTTGCGCTTGTCACCATTGATGTGTTTTTGATCTTCTTCGCGCGGGCGCTGATCACAGCGCTTATTCTGGATAATCCACCTGCATAAGATAAAGTCCTTCAGCCGGGGCGAGGGGACCGCAAGCGGTGCGGTCGCAGACCGCAAGCGCGTCACGCATATCGTCAATAGACCACCGCCCTTCGCCGACCAGTTTTAAACTCCCCACAATGGAGCGCACTTGGTTATGCAAAAAGGATGGCGCGCGCACGGTAATATGCGCTTCATCGCCGTATTGGATCACGTCTATCGCGTTGATCTCTTTGACGGGTGATTTGGCTTGGCAGCGCGCGGCGCGAAAAGTCGTAAAGTCATGTGTGCCAACCAGCGCTTGTGCCGCGTCATCCATAGCCGTCACATTAAGCGGCACATAGACTTGCCATGCCTGCCCTCGCTCCAGTGTCAATGGCGGGCGGCGCATGGAAATGCGGTAAAGGTAATGCCGTTGATAGGCATGAAAGCGGGCGTGGAAATGTTCATCGACTTCTTCGCAGGCGACGATGGCAATCGGGTGCGGTTTAACATGATAGTTGATGGCGTCGCGCACTTTATCGGACGGAAAGGGCCGCACAAGATCGAGGTGGGCGACTTGGCCGCGGGCATGCACACCGGCATCGGTGCGGCCTGCGCCATAAACAAGCGTCTTTTGCCCGCTAAACCCTTCAACCGCTTCTTCAAGACATTGTTGAACAGAGATTCCGTTTTGTTGCCGTTGCCATCCGACAAAAGGCCCGCCGTCATATTCAATGGTGAGTTTATAGCGCGGCATCTAACGCACCTTGGTCCCTTTTGCGACAGGTGTGCCGCGCAGAAAATCCTCTACTGTGGTGGCCTTTTTGCCTTCCCGTTGCAGGTCAACCAAACGGAGCGCGCCGTCACTGCACGCAATGGTCAAGTGATCATCAAGGACGGTGCCTGGGTCGCCTGAGTTATCAACTGGAATGGCGCGCAGCACTTTGATGCGAACCGGTTTTTTATCCGTTAGCAGTTCAAACCAGGCGCCGGGAAACGGAGACAACCCGCGAATATGGCAATCGAGGTCTTTTGCAGGGCGTGTCCAATCGATCCGCGCTTCAGATTTTTTGATTTTATCCGCATAGGTTACGCCGTCATCTGGTTGCGGTGTCGCGGTCAGCGCATCGCGGCTGAGCGCGGCGAGCGCACGCACAATCAGATGAGCGCCTGTTTGCGCCAGCGTGTCATGCAATTGCCCGGCTGTCGTGTTGCTTTGGATCGGCACGTGTTCCGACAGCAACACATCACCCGTATCAAGCCCCTCATCCATCTGCATGATGTTCACACCGGTCACCGTATCGCCCGCCATAATCGCGCGCTGGATCGGGGCCGCCCCACGCCAACGGGGGAGCAGAGATGCATGCACATTCAGACACCCATGTTTCGGGGCGTCCAAAATGGCTTTTGGCAGGATCAGCCCATAGGCGACGACCACAGCCACGTCCAAGTTCAACGCCGCAAAGGCCGCTTGCGCGTCTTCGCCTTTCAGCGAGGTGGGTGTAAAAACCGGAATATCAAAACTCTCCGCAAACTGATGAACAGGCGTTTTGCGCACCTCTTTGCCGCGGCCTGCAGCGCGCGGGGGTTGGGTGTACACAGCCACAACCTCATGCCCTGCGGCGACGATCTCACTTAACGCGGGAACCGAAAAGTCCGGTGTTCCCATAAAGGCCAGTCGCAGTGATGTCATCGCGGCCTCGCTTATAGGTTATGGCTGGCGTCGAGCTTTTTGCTCTTGGTCAATTTCTTGAGGATCATATTGCGCTTGAGGCGCGACAGGTGATCGATAAACAAAATCCCTTCCAGGTGATCCATTTCATGCTGGATACAAGTGGCGGTCAGGCCCTCGGCCTCAAGCGTTTGTTTTTCGCCATGATAATCGAGATAGTCGATGCGGGCCTTCGCGGGCCGTTTGACCTCTTCATAAAATTCCGGCACGGAGAGGCAGCCTTCTTCGTACGGTTCAGTCTCATCAGACGTCCAGGTGATTTCCGGATTGACGAAATACATCGGCGCGGGCTCGTCGTCTTCTTTGGCGAGGTCCATCACAATCACCCGTTTCGGCACGCCGACCTGGATCGCCGCAAGACCGATGCCTGGCGCGTCATACATGGTTTCCAGCATGTCATCCATAAGCTTGCGCAGCGCGTCATCGACGGCCTCAACCGGCGCGGACACGGTTTTCAGGCGCGGATCGGGCGCGGTGAGAATGGGTAAAATAGCCATGGCCGTCAGATAGGGGAGGATGCGGAGTTCGTCAAGTTACTCTGAAGATTGCAAGAAACCGGCCTTCGACCTTTCGAGACGCTCGCTTTGCTCGCTCCTCAAGATGAAGGCCTCTTTTAAACCATTTCCTTCATCCTGAGGAGGGCTGAAAGCCCGTCTCGAAGGGTTAAGGAAATGGCTGCCCAAGCGATGGACAAAGCTTTCCATGTTATCCTTATCCCTTCGCAAGTGATTCGTGAGGAGTGTCCCATGATCGAGACGATCATGACTGCAGTGGGTAATGCGGGCGGTGTTTGGCTGGTTTCCGGGGCGATTGTGCTGGCCGGGCTGTTTATCGGTGTTGGTCTGGCGCGCCGTGCGCCTGAGTTGGATGACCAGGATGATGACATTGCCGAAGACATGGCCGAAATGTTGCGCGAGCAAATGGCGGGCCTCACCCAGCGCATGCAAATCATGGCGGAGACCCAAATGCATGCCCAAACGGCGCTGCAGCAAACCTTCGAAGA
Source organism: Alphaproteobacteria bacterium (assembly GCA_028280675.1). Taxonomy (GTDB): domain Bacteria; phylum Pseudomonadota; class Alphaproteobacteria; order SMXP01; family SMXP01; genus JANQLI01. Next base: position 1,256 of record JANQLI010000019.1, on the reverse strand, counting down.
GCGCCTTGATGCTGTGAGCCAGCGCATGGGGCAGGGGCTGACGGACAGCGCAACCAAGACCGCAGAGACGTTGGGCAAGTTGACGACGCGGCTCAATGTCATTGATGAAGCGCAGAAGCACCTCACCGATCTCTCAGGGCAAGTGGTCAGCCTACAAGACATTTTGTCGAACAAACAAGCGCGCGGGGCGTTCGGCGAAATGCAAATGGCCGATATTGTGTCCAACGCCTTGCCGCCATCGGCCTATACGTTTCAAGCGACCTTGAGCAATGGCAAGCGTCCCGATTGTTTGCTGGAATTGCCCAACCCGCCGGGCGCGATTGCCGTGGACGCGAAGTTCCCGCTCGAGTCCTATCACATGCTTGTGGAGGCGGAAGACGACGCGCAAAAGAAATTGGCCATGCGGGCGTTTCGCGATGCGATGATCAAGCACGTCAAAGATATTTCCGAGAAATACATTCTCCCAGGCGAAACGGCGGAATCGGCGTTGATGTTTTTGCCATCCGAAGCCATCTATGCAGAGCTGCACACGCACTTTCCCGAAACTGTGAAGAAATCCTATGAGGCGCGGGTGTGGATTGTCTCGCCGACCACCTTTATGGCGACGTTAAACACGGTGCGGGCGGTGCTCAAAGATGTGCACATCCGCGAGCAGGCCCATATCATTCAGCGTGAAGTGGGCATGTTGGCCGCCGATGTTGGGCGTCTCGATACCCGCGTTGGCAAATTGCAGACGCATTTTGCGCAGGTGACAAAAGACATCAGCGACATTACCACCTCGACGGAAAAAATCGTTCGCCGCGCCGGGAAGATTGAAGACCTGCAAATGGGCAGCGACGTCGAAGCAACACCGCTCGATAATGTGCAAGATTTGACATCGCTAAAACGCATATCGTAAGTGACCAACGACACTACAAAACAACGTGCAGATATGGCGATGGTGGAGCAGGGCCTTAGCAATAGCCGCGCGCGGGCCAAAGCCGAGATTGAGGCGGGGCATGTGCTGTGCGATGGGGCGCCGGTCCGCAAACCCAGTCAGATGGTTGCCAAAGGCGCTGTGCTTGCGCTGTGCGGCCAAGCGGTGCCGTGGGTGTCGCGGGCGGGATTAAAGCTGGCCCATGCGATTGCGCATTTCGAGATTTCGTTTGCGGGGGCAATAGTGCTTGATATTGGCGCGTCCACCGGCGGCTTTACGGACGTGGCGCTGCATCACGGGGCGGCGCATGTGACGGCGATTGATGTGGGGCACGATCAAT
>JANQLI010000384.1 GCA_028280675.1 Alphaproteobacteria bacterium | reverse complement strand
TCTTCTCCAAACCCTCTAAAAGCCCGCGATACGTTTTCACAAGGAGCGACGGATGCCGGGACAACGCACCGCAACTGATTGGCTTTTGCTCGCGTCCCTCGTCGTCATGTGGGGATCAGCCTTTGCGCTGATTCGGGTGGTCACACTCGAGATCACACCCCTTACAGCCGTCGCAGCCCGTCTTATTATTGCGTGCGGGATTTTATATCCCTATATGCGGATACAAGGGCAAACGTTTCCGCGCATCACCCTTAAGGGTGACAGCGACACCGCCAAATTATGGCGCGCCATGATCATGATTGCGCTCCTTGGCAATGCGATTCCTTTTGTGTTGATCATGTGGGCGCAAACCAAAGTCGATAGCGGCCTCGCCTCCATCATTATTGCCTCTGCCCCACTCACGACACTTTTATTGGCGCATCGATACGTTCCCGCAGAACGTATGACCACAGTGAAAGCCATCGGATTTGTAACAGGCTTTATCGGCGTGTGTGTGTTGCTTGGACCGCAAACGCTGGGCGGGATTAATATGGATGAGTCCTTTTGGCACATGATAGCCTTGATGATCGCGGCGATCTGTTACGGCGCCAGTATTGTGTCGGCCCGGCTTGCGCCGCCGACAGATCCGAATGTCACGGGGACATTGATCACAGTCATTGCGGCTGTTGCGTTAACACCACTAGCCATCCTTTTTGAACAACCTTGGGAGATGGCGCTGCCATCCCCCACAGCCTTACTCTGTCTTGTATTGTTAGGCGTGTTTTCCACAGGCATTGGCAATATCGTCTTCTTTGTGATCACGGGACGCGCGGGCGCAACCTTTGTCGCAATGGCGAATTACATCTTGCCGCTCTGGGCAGTGATGTTGGGAGTGGCGCTGTTCGATGAAATGATCACGCCAACCGTCTTCATAGGCATGACGTTGATATTGGGTGGTGTCGCTTTAAGCGAGTGGCGACGGCGCGCTTAACATGATTCCGGGCCTGGAAAATGATTAAGCGGCCCATGGCCCCCGCCAAATCCTGGCGCTTGACGGATCGCTTCATGCACGTAATCGCGGGCACTTTGCACTGCATCGACAAGCGGGATCTGCTGCGCAAGACACGCCGCAATGGCGGACGCCAATGTACATCCCGTGCCATGGGTGTGCTTTGTGTCAATCCGCGGTGATGTGAAGACACGGGTCGCATCAAGTGTCACCAACACATCGGAGATAATGTTGCTTTCCAAATGCCCACCTTTGAGCAGCACTGATTGCGATCCAAGAGAGAGCAGCACGTCCGCTGCACGCTTCATATCGTCAACCGATTGGATAGACATGCCTGACAAAACCTCGGCTTCGGGAATGTTTGGGGTTAAGACTTCGGCGCGCAAGACAAGTTCCGAGCGCATTGCATTGACGGCATCGTCATCTAATAGGGACGCCCCCCCTTTCGCGACCATCACAGGATCAAGAACAAGCGGCGTGTCATCTGTTACACTATCAATCTCTTGCGCAACCGCTTTGATGATGTCTGACGACTGCACCATACCGATCTTCAGAGCATCCGCGCCAATATCATCAAGCACAGCGCGAATTTGACCACGCACACGGTCTTCAGGAATCGGGTGCACGTCCTGCACGCCCAATGTGTTTTGCACTGTCACTGCTGTAATCGCCGTCGCCGCAAAAGATCCAAAGGCGCTGACGGCTTTGATGTCAGCCTGAATGCCGGCCCCGCCACTTGAGTCAGAGCCTGCAATGATCAGCACACGTCCTTGCATGAGATTTACTTTTGCGCTACCGCCTGAACAGCAACCACCACATCGTCAACGATTGACTTCACCAAGGAGTCATCTTCGGCTTCCGCCATCACACGTATCAATGGCTCGGTGCCGGACTTCCGGATCACCAAACGGCCTTTATCACCCAAACGGTTTTCGGCGTCCATGATTGCATCTTTCACACTTGGCGCTTCCAACGGCGAGCCATTCGCATAACGCACATTCTTGAGAAGCTGCGGGTATGAATCAAACAGATGGCAGGCATCGGCAACCGTTTTGCCGCTTGCTTGAATCACAGCGAGGACTTGCAAAGCGCCGATTAGGCCGTCTCCCGTGGTATTAAAATCACTGAGCACAATATGCCCGGATTGTTCACCGCCGACATTGTAATTATGACGCCGCATATATTTGACAACATAACGGTCGCCAACTTTTGTGCGCTGTAATTTCAAACCAATACTGTCGAGATATTTTTCAAGACCGAGATTAGACATCACGGTACTGACAATTCCATCATTGGTCAGGCGCCCGCTTTCCGACCAAGACCGCGCGACAAGAGCCAAGATCTGATCCCCATCAATAATGCGGCCATTTTGATCGGCAATGATCAGACGATCCGCATCGCCATCAAGCGCAATCCCAATGTCGGCGCCTTCGCGTTTAACCACCTCGCACATGGCATGCGGTGATGTCGATCCGCAATCTTTGTTGATGTTGAAACCATTCGGACCGACACCAATAGGAACAACCTCTGCGCCAAGCTCCCAGAGCGCGGCAGGCGCAACCTTATAGGCAGCCCCATTTGCACAATCGATAACGATTTTCAATCCTTCAAGACGCAGGTGCCGTGGGAATGTCGCTTTGACAAATTCGATGTAGCGGGCTTGCGCATCCTCAATCCGCTTGGCCCGTCCCAGATCAGCGGGTTTTGCCAGACCTTCATCCAATTCCTGATCCATTAAGGTTTCAATCTCAAGCTCCACTTCATCAGAGAGCTTAAACCCATCAGGCCCGAAAAATTTGATGCCATTGTCATGAAAAGCATTATGGGACGCAGAAATCATCACCCCCAGATCAGCACGCAAAGACCGCGTGAGCATGGCCACAGCCGGTGTGGGCAAAGGCCCAAACTGGAACACATCCATCCCCACAGCCGTGAATCCGGCCACTAATGCCGGTTCAATCATATATCCTGACAGGCGGGTATCTTTACCAATCACGACCCGGTGACGATGCTGGCCACGGGTGAAAACACGCCCCGCTGCAAGACCAACGCGCAGCGCTGTGTCCGCCGTCATATTGCCAACATTAGCCGTACCGCGGATGCCATCTGTTCCGAAATATTTCTTACCCATACTGACTTACCCAGGTTTTACGCAGAAATCTGCGGTTTTTCGGTAGACCCTGCCGTATTTCGCAAAGCCATACCTCATCAACACTATGATCCCATAAAAGGGTTAATCTTTTGAAAGGTTATGTGCAATCGATTCCGTAATCCGTAACGCTTGGACCACCTCAGCAACATCGTGTACGCGGTGGAATTGCGCCCCTTGGCTAACCGCCATTTTCAGCGCCGCCAGCGACCCCGGCAAACGTTCATCGGCTGGCACATCGTCATTCAACGCTCCAATAAAGCGTTTACGCGACGCGCCAACCAAGAGCGGACACCCTAGTCCATGAAAAACGCTCAGATCGGAAAGAAGGGCAATGTTATGGGCCACGGTTTTGCCAAAGCCAATGCCAGGGTCCACAATCACTTTCGCGCGGTCAATACCCGCTTCGACACACGCCGCGACACGCTCCCTGAGATGATCATACACATCAAGAACCACATCTTCGTATGTGGGGTTATGCTGCATGTCTTGCGGCGTGCCTTGCGCATGCATCAAGACAACAGGCACACCGGCTTTCGCCGCGACAGATACACTCTCTTCATCAAAGGTGAGCGCACTCACATCGTTGATGATGTGCGCGCCTGCATGCACAGCGGCCTCCATCACCCTGGCTTTACGGGTATCGATAGACACACACGGAACACCCGCCGCAACAAGTCCCTCGATTACAGGAATGACCCGCGCACATTCTTCTTCAACAGCAATTTCCTCCGCACCCGGACGAGTCGACTCCCCGCCAACATCGATGATATGCGCGCCCGATTTGGCCATTGCGATGCCTTCGGTGATCGCTGTATCCGCATCAGCAAAACGCCCCCCATCGGAAAACGAATCCGGGGTGACATTGAGCACACCCATGACATGCGGGCGCGCCATCGTCAGATCACACATGGCAGACCGGGCTTGCGTGAGATTCCTATACCCTTCTTCGCCCACAAGACGGGTCATATGCGCGTCATCCGTGACACGTATCGTGCGGCGGCGCACCAGACCTGTCGCTGTACGGCGGATGACTTCGAGTAAAGTAAAGGCGCGCGGCCCGCCAGCGAGTGGCAATGCGTGCCCCGCCTCAATCTCCCGCCCCGCATCAGAGGGATCAAGAATCCCCATCGGGCGCAGATAAATACGATCATCTTGAGTCATATGGTTTAGCTAGCCGATTTGCATTGCCAATTCCAGAAAAGAAAAAGGCCTCTCAACAGAGAGGCCTAATTCATCAATGCCTTAAAACATTATGTGCCTTGCGGCTCGGGATCAATGCCACCGCCAAAGCCGCTATCGCTTGGCTTGCCAGCGGTTGGCACGGAGGCGGTCGGTTCGTCACTTGGCGGCATGTCCTCATCGGTTGGTCGATGCGGTTTATTGCCTTTGAGCAATTCTTTGATCTCATCGCCCGACAAGGTTTCATATTCCAGAAGCCCTTGCGCCAACGTTTCCAGATCATCGGCTTTTTCGGTGAGAATTTTCCGTGCCCATTCATATCCTTCATCAACAATACGGCGAATTTCTGCATCAATCTTTTTCGACGTTTCTTCAGACACATTTTGTGTTTGCGCCACCGAATGCCCGAGGAACACTTCTTGTTGATTATCGCCATAGGCAAGCGGGCCGAGTTCATCAGAAAGACCCCATTGCGTCACCATGGCGCGCGCCAGCTTTGTTGCTTGTTGAATATCTGAGGACGCGCCAGATGTGACTTTATTTTTGCCAAAAATCAATTCTTCAGCAATCCGCCCGCCCATCATAATCGCAAGGCGCGAATTCATTTGGCTGAGACTCATCGAAAGCTGATCTTGCTCGGGCAATTGCATCACCATCCCAAGGGCACGGCCGCGTGGAATAATGGTTGCCTTATGCACGGGATCAGCATCCGGGACATTCAAGGCCACAATCGCATGCCCGCCTTCATGATAAGCCGTGAGCTTCTTCTCTTCTTCCGACATGACCATGGAGCGCCGTTCGGCCCCCATCATCACTTTGTCTTTGGCGTCTTCAAAGTCAGACATGGTGACAAGGCGTTTGCTGCGGCGCGCAGCAAGAAGCGCCGCTTCATTGACTAAGTTCGCGAGATCTGCGCCTGAGAACCCAGGTGTGCCACGGGCAATCGTGCGCGAATTCACATCCGGGGCAATCGGCACCTTTTTCATGTGCACTTTAAGAATTTTTTCCCGGCCAATAATGTCTGGATTCGGCACCACAACCTGACGATCAAACCGTCCAGGACGCAACAGAGCCGGATCAAGCACATCAGGACGGTTGGTCGCGGCAATCAGGATCACCCCTTCATTGGCCTCAAAACCATCCATTTCGACAAGCAATTGGTTGAGCGTTTGCTCGCGCTCATCATTACCGCCGCCAAGGCCAGCACCGCGATGACGCCCGACTGCATCGATCTCATCGATAAAGATAATGCAAGGGGCGTTCTTTTTCGCTTGTTCGAACATGTCACGGACACGGCTCGCGCCGACACCGACGAACATTTCAACAAAGTCGGACCCTGAAATCGTAAAGAAAGGCACATTTGCTTCGCCAGCAATGGCCCGTGCGAGAAGCGTTTTCCCTGTGCCTGGCGGACCCACCAGCAAAGCGCCCTTCGGAATCTTTCCGCCAAGACGCTGAAACTTCATCGGGTCTTTCAGGAACTCAACGATTTCTTCGAGTTCTTCTTTTGCTTCATCGATTCCGGCAACGTCTTCAAAAGTCACACGGCCATGGCGTTCGGTAAGGAGCTTGGCTTTCGATTTCCCAAAACCCATGGCCTTCCCGCCGCCTGACTGCATTTGGCGCATAAAGAAAATCCACACCCCGATGAGCAGCAGCATGGGGAACCAGGACACAAACACGCTCAGCAGTGTGGGCACGCCCTCATCGTCATTCACAGCATTGATCGCCACACCGCTTTCATACAAACGCTCCATAAGCAGCGTGTCGTTTTGAGGCACGATGGTGATAAACGTCTCCCCCGTCGCATACGTCCCTTTCACTTCATTGCCACGAATGGTGACTTCAGAGACGGATTTGCGGTCAAGTTCTGTCAAGAGTTGCGAGAAAGGGATCTCGTTTGTTGTCGTCATTTGGGGCGACGAGAACAACTGGAATAGCATAACCAAGAGCAACAAAATCACGGCCCATAATGCAAGATTCCTCAGATTCATGGAGTATTAACCCTTTCTAGACTGTGTTCACCCGGCCAACTCAGGGTGATTTGGGGACAGAGATTCCCCACATCGTGTTCATAACAGATAAGGTCATAAAACAATATTACCACCCTGCTAGGTAAATTTACGTTATTCCCTCACAATGGACCAATTACAAGGGCGTGATCTTTAAGGCATGCGAAAAATAGTCCGCATTTGGGCCATTTTCTGCTTGTTTTCACCATTCGGTCCAGCCAACGTCTCTTGATACGTGCACGCCACTAAACGATCCCCATCCCATAGAGCAGGCAATGTCCGCCTTACAGCCGATGGTAAGGCAAAAATAGACGCCTCCGATTTTCCAGACCGATGGGCTTGATCCATCTGTGCACGGATTTGGCGCACCCCTTCCACACCTAAAGGCCGAATTTCACCGACAATTGCCTGACCTTGCCCTTCTCCTTCAAACCAGATGTCAAAGCGATTATCCCAGGTGAACCTGTCGCCAACTTTTAACGGTCCCGCGGAATCTTGCTTGTGCAAGCGTTGACGAAGCGAACGCATTTCACGGCAAATTAACACCTCCTGCCCCTCACCCTTCGGACTCTTATGCGGAACAATGCGGCAACCGCTGAGTGTCCGGCCCTGACCAAAGGCAGATGCATCCCGAAGAGCATCATAGAGGCGCGTAAGGGCTGCAAATCGAGGTTTATAATGCGCGCCCCCCACACACATTAAAAGATCGGCGAGAAGTGTCTGACCGATATAGCGAGGGGCGATTTGAAATAATATCGCGGGATCAAGTGTCACATACCCCGCTTCATACACAGTCACACATTGTTCACGCACATTTGCCACCGCATCGGCCAAAGCATCATGCGCAAATCGCATATTTTCCGATGTGCGCGCCAGACGTTTAGCGGTCAAACCTTCTTGCGCAAGCGCGGGCATGAGACGCCGCATGCGCACCCGTGCGAATTGCTCATTGGCATTGCTGGGATCTTCTATCCAAGATTGATCAACCGCGCGCAGATAGTCCTGCAACTGATGACGGCTCACGTGCAATAAGGGCCGGCAAAGCCGCAGCGCGGAAGTGGCATAATCGCTCACCGGAAATGGGGCACAAACGCGCATGCCTGCGAGGCCGTCCACACCGCTGCCCCGCGCAAGCCGCAAGAGAAATGTTTCTGCTTGATCATCCTGGGTATGCGCCGTGAGAAGATGCCGCAAGCCATGGGTGCGGCAGAACTCTCCCATCAAACGGTAACGGATGTCCCGCGCCGCAGACTGTATGTCACTTTGCGGAATTGCCCCCGTCCACGTCAGCGTATGATGGTGAAGGCCAAGAGACCCGGCCCATTCGGCCACTTGCACCGCTTCCTCAGCCGAATCGTTACGCAATCCATGATCAACGGTCACAACAATCGGCGCAGGGATTTTTTTATCGTCTGCAACCTGACTGGCAAGTCGCATCAATGCAACGCTGTCCGATCCGCCCGAAACAGCAAGCACCCAAGGCCCCTTTGATGTAATCGCACGCATCTCCTTCCAAAACATCTCCTTGAGACGGGGTGTTGGAAGGTCCGCAGGATCGGGTTGTGACATATGATCCGAGCTCATTGGCCCTATGTATCATGTGCAGTGCGTAGATGTTATCTCTTACATCCCGCATTTTGTTTCTCAACCTTCACCCGCTGAACGACCGTCTGCATGGCATTTGGAAAACGGCGTCCAAGTTCGTTGAAGGTGGCACATGCCTCTTTGGTTTGATTCAGCGCCACCAAGGACATACCGAGTTTCAGCAAACTGTCCGGTCCGCGGGAACTGTCTGCGTATTTGGAAAGCCCAACGGTAAACGCTTGCCCGGCATCCCGATACGCACCGCGCACAAAATAGGTTTCGCCAAGCCAATATTGCGCTTCACCCGCTTGCGGATGATCTTCATACTGCTCGAGAAAATATTTAAAGGCCACTTCCGCCCCGGCGAAATCTCCTTGCATCAGACGCGCTTTGGCCGCTTCATATTGCGCGTTTGCATCACCAGGTATAGCCCCCATGGCAATTGACGACTGGGGATCTGTGGTGCGGATCGTGGTGCTAAAGGATTGTCCTGCCACATCGACACCTTCTGTTGTGACCGTCGCGAGATCAGGCGGCGGCGTATTCGGGTCCATCGGCATCGGTTGGGTGGCCATCGTCGTGCCAAATTGCATTGTTCCTTCAGGCAAAGCCGCCATCGGATCAGCTTCCAAAGGAGAAATGCCAGCTTGCTTCTCTAGCGTGCGCAAACGGAAGTCCATATCTTTGGCAAGCTTGTTCACCGCCTGATTGGTTTGCTGCTGCCGGAAAGTGATTTCTTCTAATTGACCTGTGACCACCCGCAAGCGCTCTTCCAACTCTGCCATACGCACGGAAAGCTTGGCCGAGTTCGCCGTCATATCCACAGGGCCAGACGATGGTGCGGTGGGGGCGGCGGCAGGTTGATCCGGAATGGGCTGCATTGTTCCGGCTGGTTGCGGTGAATAGTTTGAATACACTTCGCGCTGAACGTCTTGCAAATCACGGCGCAAACGCTGCACTTCTTCCGTCAGGGATTCAAAGCTGTCAAATTGCGCACTAACTGCACCTGGCGCAAACACCACAGTCATCGCCAAAAGGGCAGCACAGCTTTTCCGCTTCATAGATAAAATCATCGCTCAGTCTTTCTTTGTCACCAGCGCCAGGACGGCCTCACAATACATAAAAGTTAGACCAAATTGAGGCCCAACACCCTCCGCAGACCGGAAAAGAGAGGCCCTGGTCAATTGTTTACACATAGCAAAAAGGGCGCCCTTGATCACAAGAAAGCGCCCTTAAGCTATTTCAACAACACGTGTTGATCCTTAATCCCCCAATTAGGATCCAGCACCTGCCGTAATAACGGATACACCGCGGCGATTGGCAGCCCATGCAGCTTCGTTTGAGCCGAGCTCAGCCGGGCGGTCTTTACCGTAAGAGATCGTTTGGACACGCGATCCATCAACGCCTGCGCCGACCAAATAATCCTTCACCGCATTGGCGCGGCGTGCGCCAAGCGCCAAGTTGTATTCGCGTGTACCGCGCTCGTCACAATGACCTTCAACAAGGATGGTCACATTTGAATATTGCGCCAACCATGCTGCTTGGCGATCCAGTGTCGCTTGCGCAGATGGGATAAGGTTGTACTGATCAAAGTCAAAGAAGACTCGATCACCAACATTGACTTGGAATTCTTCAGCTGATCCTGGTGCAGGACCACCGGCATCCGAAGATGCGCATGCGGACAAGGCAAGCATAATTGCCCCTAGGCCCGCGAGTTTTAAGCTCATATGGCTCATCGCGTGTTACTCCGTGTTTAATGTTTACTATTAGGCCCCCGCCTTTTTGTAAGAGTGGCACCTATTAGCTTTTCCACCCGCCCCCCAAGGTCTGCCGGCTATACATAAACCGGTCCTTCGCGAGCCAGGCATAACTTTAACCATCAATTCCTATTGGATCAAGGGTGACCATGCAGGATCTGATGCATCTCCTGGTGTTGACATACGACGTTCATTGTAGCCCGTTAGGTCCACAGACCACAGTTTAGTTGAATATCCGCGGCCAGTTTCGTCTATAGAGGGAGTTTCTTTAAAAAAGATTAGCACACGGCCATTTGGAGACCAGGATGGGCCCTCTGCGTGATAGCCCTCGGACAAGACTCTGTCGCCGCTACCGTCAGGCCGCATGACACCGATGAAAAATCGCCCCTGATATTGCTTTGTAAAAGCAATCAGATCGCCGCGCGGCGACCACACCGGCGTGGAATAGCGCCCCTTCCCACGGCTGATTCGCCGAATATTGCTGCCATCCGCATTCATCACATAAAGCTGGGAAGATCCACCGCGGTCAGAATTGAAGACAATTTGACTGCCGTCTGGTGAATAAGAGGGCGAGGTATCAATATTGGAATCCTGGGTCAGACGCTTCACTTCACGGGTTCTGAGATTCATGGTGAAAATGTCAGAATTGCCATCGCGCTCGAAACTCATCACCACGCCATTGCCGTCAGGGCTAAAGCGCGGGGCAAAGGTCATGCCTGGAAAATCCCCCAAAACCTCTTGCTGACCGCTTTCAATATCAAAGAGATAAACGCGCGGCAGGCCACTGAAATAGGACATATACGTGATTTTTTGTGTCGTCGGGCTGAAACGCGGGGTTAACACCAAATAGGACCCATCAGTCAGGAAGCTCGGATTCGCCCCATCCTGGTCCATAATAGCTAAGCGTTTGATACGATTGCCTTTTCCGCCACTTTCAGCAATAAAGACCACACGGGTGTCAAAATATCCCTTCTCACCGGTCAAACGCTCATAAATGGCGTCTGAGACAAGATGCGCCACCCGGCGCCAATTTTCCGGTGTGGTTTCAAAGGCAAAGCCGACCACTTGCTGCTCAGCGAAAATATCCCAGAGGCGGAATTCCACTCGCAAACGCCCTTGGCCATCACCAACAATTTGTCCCGTGATCAGCGCCTGAGATTGGATCAAACGCCAGTCGCCAAAGCGCGGCGTACTGGTAAAATCGAGATCTTTCTGAATAAAGGAGCGCGGATCAAGGGGTTGAAACAGACCGGAGCGCTCAAGATTCGCACCAATGACACGGGCCACATCAGCGCCGATCTGCTTATCGCTTTCGGACACTCCCGAGAAATCCGGCACCGCAATCGGCATCGGATCGACATTCCCTTGTGTAATATCAATCCGCAAAAGCGCATGTGCGGAATGTGGTGCAAGGCCACTCAAAAACGCCAAAACCACCCCAAGGACCAAAATCCCGCGCGCCCAGAATATATTAAGGCGCTGTTTTTCCTGTCCATTTTCCATCGCATACTCTCCCACATTTTGCGCTGTCATGTTGTTGTCCTTCATTCAAACCTGCTCTGGCAACGGTTTCAAGCTTTTCGCTTGTGATGCTTTAATCGCGCCGAATGGCATTTTTATGTCGCTCCCTCATTCCATTACCGTCCCAGCATGGACCGGGGGCTAAACGTCATCAAAAGCGTGTTCCATCCATTTACGCCGCGATAGCGATCAGGGGGTAATTGGTAGGGCTGACAGATTTGCAAGGCCCTAAGCGCGCTCTCCGCCGATACCAAATAATAGGGATGGGTTGTACTCGACATGTCCTCGCGCACCCGCGGCATACCGGCCAAGGTCCCATCAGGATTCATCCGGATTTCAAATGCGACAACCAAATCTTCAGCCAGCGCGGCCCCTGTCGGTGGTGACCAACATTTCGCCATTTGCTGACGGAAAGCGTCCTCTTGGCTGAGTGTCAGGCCGGTCCCCGCCCCAAAGGCACGATCTGGTAAATTCTCATCCAGCACCTGTTGCTGGTTAGGGATACCGAGCGGATCTTGGCGCGGTTCTTCCTCTTCCGGCATTTTATCTAAAAGAGCTGCAATATTATCCAGATCAAACTTTTCCGGAGGGGGCGGCGGTTTGATCACCGGCACATAGGCCGGCAGAGGCGGTGGTGGTGGCGCTTCGGCAACTTGCTCTTCTTCCGGCTCGGGATCTGGTTCGTCTTCCGGTTCCGGGTCTTCCTCTGGAATCAGCTCAACGTCTTCTTCAATCTCAGGTTCCGGCTCTGGCTCGGGTTCCGGTTCCTTGACTTCCTGTTTAGGAGGCTCCGGCTCTTCTTCCTGCGCAGGAGGTTCTTCGGTTTCCTCAACAGGGTCCTCGCGTCTTGCCATAATGTTGGTTTCGTCGGCTATTTCATAAAGCTCAACGGGAATGATCATCGGCACGCCTGCATCCTCAAATGCGCGCGGTAAAGTCACAATCGCATACAAGATCAGCAGAATGTGAAGACTGCCGGATATGAAAACTCCAAGGCGCACGTGGGATCAGGCCTCAGTTCTGTGTCTCAACAGGGTCCGTAATCAACGCCACGCGGCGAAAACCAGCACGGTTGATGGTGCCCATGACCTGCATCACGCTGCCGTAATCGACGGTTTTATCGCCGCGGACATAGATCCGCTCCTCATAGCCGTTCTCAGCAATCGCAAGCAGTTTTGGCGTTAACTCATCAAGTTCAATCACTGTTTCTTGCAGGAAAATCGTGCCGTCGGCTTGTATCGTGACAGCCAATGGTTCGTCATCGCCGGACATGGACTGCGCTTTGGTTTTTGGAAGGTCCACAGGCACACCGACAGTCAGCAAAGGAGCCGCAACCATAAACACGATCAGAAGAACCAGCATCACGTCCACCATGGGCGTCACGTTGATCTCATGCATCAATGTTGTTTTCCGCCGGCGGCGCGCATTCCGGCCACCATTTCCATTCGTACCCAGAGCAACGCCCATGATCAGTCCCCCATTTGACGTGAGAGAAGACCGGAAAATTCGTCAGCAAATGCTTCAAGGCGAATGGCGTAGCGGTTAATGTCGTTGGAAACTTTATTATAGAACATCACTGCGGGGATAGCAGCTAACAAGCCCAAGGCCGTTGCGAACAACGCTTCAGCAATACCCGGCGCGACAACCGCCAGATTGGTGTCGCGGCTAATGGCAATCGATTGGAAAGAATTCATAATCCCCCAAACCGTTCCAAAAAGGCCCACAAACGGCGCAACAGATCCAACAGTTGCGAGGAAGTTCATATATTTCTCAAGTTTAGAGATCTCGGAAGACATCGCAGAATTCATCACCCGGTCAATGCGCTGCTGCCCCGCCAGTGAGAGATCACCCGCGGTGTCAAATGTCCGCCGCCATTCCCGCATGGCGGCATTAAACACAGCAGCCATCGGATGGTCCGGACGCTGACCGAGTTGACGGTAGAGGTCATCTAGAGACTTGCCCGACCAAAAAACCGATTCAAATTTATCGGCACGGCGGCGCACCTTGCCCATGGTGAACCATTTATCAATCATAATGGCCCAGGACCAAAATGAGGCCAGAACCAACGTCACCATAACGGTTTTGACAACAAGATCCGCTTTCAGCCAAAGCCCATAAAGCGAAAAATCAAGCGCTTGAGGGGCATTCATGCCCTCAGCAATAATCGTGGCATCCATAGTCGACTCGTAAAATTTCCCTCAGTTCCCCGCACTCCCCCCTGTCTAAGCGATGATGAGACAGATGACGGGAGGCTGGAGAGTGGCTACACAATGTGTCGAAACTGAGGCTTTGCTTAGGATTCCTGCCCGTTCGCAGCCCCGCAGTGCCCGACACACCCCCAAAAACTCGACGCTTTAAAGCATGGTCTTTTCGCAAATGCAAAACGATCCTTATGCCGTTGAACGGACAGACTTTTTCATACAAAGGTTAATGCGGGGTAAGAATTGAGGCGATTCGATTGTGCTGGATCAGCCTTCGAACGCTATGTCTTTATTGAATATAGGCTTCCAATTTTTCGCGCATCTCTTTCGCAATGCGCGCCGGGCGGCCATCCATCCTAATGGCGGCGGCCTCCACCTTTGCATTGACTAGCTCATCACTGCCACGGCAGATAGATTGCCGCATGGAAAAGCGCGCGCCTTTGACTTTTTCAAACGCGGTAAAGACATGCAGCACATCATCAATCTTCGCGGGCTTCAGGTAATCCACCTCAATACGGCGCACCACCCATGCGGCGGGTTTCTCAGCGTCCATAAGCTCCGTGTGATGAATACCCGCAAGACGGAGAAAATCGCTGCGGCCGCGCTCAAAGAACTTGAGATAATTGGCGTAATAAACCACGCCGGAAAAATCGGTGTCTTCATAATAGACACGCACGGGTAAGATATGCACGCCATCCTGGATTTTGCCGGCTAAGGAATCGCTCATGCCTCATCCTCAAAAAATGACTGCTGATCCTGGGTCATCGATTTGGGTGCATTCAAACCCAGTGCTTGAAAAGCAGCTAGCGTGACCATTCGCCCACGTGGCGTGCGTTGCAAAAGCCCCTGCTGAATGAGATAAGGCTCAACGATGTCTTCAAGGGCATCGCGCCCTTCACTTAAGGCCGCCGCGATGGTCTCAATGCCCACAGGCCCACCAGAAAATGTTTCAGCAATCACCCGCAGATAACGATGATCCATGGCGTCAAGACCTGACCGGTCCACCTCTAAGCGGCTTAGGGCCTGGTCCGCAATCGCCGCATCAATAACCTCAACCGCCGCTACGGAGGCAAAATCGCGTACCCGGCGCAGTAAACGGCCTGCGACGCGGGGAGTGCCGCGGGAGCGCCGCGCAATCTCATGCGCCCCTTCATCGCTGATTGCAATATCCATCACGCCTGCACCCCGGCGCACAATATGTTCAAGTTCCTCCACATCATAGAAATTGAGCCGCAGCGGAATGCCAAAGCGATCCCGCAAAGGTGTCGAGATCAGACCAGACCGTGTGGTTGCCCCAACAAGCGTAAAAGGGGGAAGGTCAATCCGCACCGAGCGCGCCGCTGGGCCTTCACCAATGATGAGATCAAGTTGCCAATCCTCCATGGCGGGATAAAGGATTTCCTCCACTGCTGGATTCAAACGATGAATTTCATCGATGAAGAGAACATCATGCGGTTCGAGATTGGTGAGCAGCGCAGCAAGATCGCCTTTCTTAGCAATCACGGGGCCAGATGTGGCGCGAAAGTTGACGCCCATTTCACGGGCAACGATTTGTGCAAGTGTGGTTTTTCCCAAACCCGGCGGGCCAAATAAAAGCACATGATCCAATGCATCGCCGCGTTTCTTGGCCGCTTTGACAAAAATGTCGAGGTTTTCGCAGACCTGACGTTGCCCCGTGAAATCGCTGAGCTCAAGCGGGCGCAATGATGCTTCAAACGCATCTTCGCTTTTTAATGCCCCGTCCGTAAGGCGCGTTTGCTCTGCCATACTCATTTAACTCAGTTCCTTGAGGGCTGCTTTAATAAGAACATCCACGTCAGGATCATCTTCAAATTGCGCGTAAGCTTTCATCACAGCTTGCGAAGCTTTCACTTCGTTATAACCGAGATTCACCAAAGCGGAGATCGCATCATTGCGCAAGACCATATCTTGAAGACCTTCGCTGCGCTCAGCTGCGGAAACGGGATCACTGCTCGGCGAGGTAAAGGCGCCCGAGTCACCAGAGAGAAAAGGCCCGCCGGGAGGTGTTTTATCTTTGAGCTCAGCAACAATACGCCCAGCCAATTTCGGCCCGACACCGCTGGCGCGGGCGAATGCCGATTTATCCTCCAGCACCACAGCTTGCTGCAGATCAGCAGGACTCAACACATCAAGTATGGCCAATGCGACGCGCGCGCCAACGCCCTGCACGCTTTGCACATGGAGAAACCACGCCTTTTCATAGGCATTCGCAAACCCATAAAGGCGGATCATATCCTCCCGCACATGGGTCTCGATATAGAGGCTGACTGGATCACCAATCGCGGGAAGCGTACGCAATGTCCGCGCGCCGCAATACACAAGATACCCGACGCCTTGAACATCAACCAAGACCCAGTCTTCCCCAAGGCTGTCGATTATGCCGCTTATCTTGCCAATCATCGCGCCGTCCTTTTCAGATGGCGAGAATCAGCTTGCGCAATCGCCTCATCCAATCGGGATGATCCGGTTTGGTCATGCGCATGACAAATCGCAATCGCTAAGGCATCGGCGGCATCAGAGCCTTGGATCGCGCTTCCCGGCAGCAACAAACTCACCATAGCGTGAATCTGCCCTTTATCTGCATGACCTGCGCCCACCACGGCCTTCTTAATGTGATTGGGCGCATATTCCGCAATCGGCAATCCCGCTTGTGCAGGAACGAGCAAAGCAATCGCCCTTGCTTGGCCCAGTTTCAGTGTGGCCACAGCATCTTTGTTGACAAAGGTTTGCTCAACCGCCACCCGTTGCGGACGATGGAGGTCCAACACGTCAGTCAGTCCAGTGTGCAAATCAGCCAAGCGCTCAGCCAAGCTTTTACGCGCATCTGAAATGACGATCCCATTGTCCACATGGCAAAGACGATTACCGGTAACATCAATGACACCCCACCCCATACGGCGAAGGCCGGGATCAATGCCAAGAATACGGACCGTGTTCGTCATGTGTTCCCCTTTGGCACCGAGCATAGTGATTCGTTCCGCCGAGGGAAGCAAAAAGGGTGGTTGGTAAAATGGTTATGCTGGAGGGATATGCTGGTTAAGCCATCGCTTTTTCCATCTCATCTTCTGAGATGTCAAAATTAGCATAAACGTTTTGCACGTCGTCATTATCGTCAAGCGCATCAAGCAATTTCATCAATGTCGCGACAGACTCGCCAGTGACTTCAATATTGTTTTGCGGTTTCCATATAAGCTTCGCACTCAATGCATCGCCGAATTTGCTGCTGAGGGCTGTGTTGACTTCGTGCAAAGATGAGGAATCGCAATAAAGCTCATGCCCATCATCTGACGACACACAATCATCCGCACCCGCATCAATGGCCGCTTCAAGCATGGTATCGGCATCTGCCACATCAGCCGGATAGGTCACACAACCAACATGGTCAAACATGAAGGAGACGCTGCCCGTTTCACCCATATTGCCGCCATATTTTGTGAAGCAGGCACGGACATCTCCGGCAGTGCGGTTTTTGTTATCCGTCAACGCCTCGACAATAATGCCTATGCCAGCAGGGCCGAAGCCTTCATAGCGCATAGCTTCATAGTTTTCACCATCGCCACCTTGTGATTTTTTAATGGCGCGCTCAATATTGTCTTTCGGCATATTATGACCGCGCGCTTCTTGAATTGCGAGACGCAAGCGCGGGTTCTGATCGGGGTCTGGCGCGCCCATTTTGGCGGCGACTGTGATCTCTTTCGAAAGCCGCGAAAACACTTTGGCGCGTTTCTTATCTTGTGCCCCTTTACGGTGCATAATGTTTTTAAATTTTGAATGTCCCGCCATGGGTCCTCCAACTCTTGGCCATCACTTGAAAAACACCCTTAGTGATTAACGATTAACCACAACTGGTTGAGATCCGTTATGTATGCAGGGTATAAGCGTTTTTTGTCATCTCTAGGCCCTGATTAATCATGTCCAGGGCTCGGATTCAAGAATTAGTATGTGTTAACTTTTAATATCCATATCCTTAACCGGGTTTTGATGCTATGTTAGCCAGAATAAAGATAAAAATGGTGTGAAGACACACCAGCATAATTGGGTGATGCCCGGAATAAAGGGACGCGGTGGTGAGAGACGTAACAGGCGACAATCAGATTCCTGATAACAGCACACGTGCTGCAATGATTGCATTGAATCGCGCGATTGATGCTTTCTATGAAGCCGAAGCTGGCCATCGCATGGTACAAGCTGCAAAATTAATGCGTGCTTACAGCAAGCAAACGGCCAACACCTGTCAGGTCTTAAGCCGTAAAGCAAATGCCGCTTGGGGAACGTCCCGCATCAAAGATATTCTCCGCGAGGAAGAGCACGCCATTTTAGATACCCCCTCAGACACTGCTGAAGCCTAACGCGATACAAATCTCTCTAATCTGATACGTGGCTTTGCCGCAAGCGCCCGCCAAGACGCAGGGGCTCAACAGTCACAGCTAATCCATCATCGCCTGTTTCAACAAACACACCGCAGATCGTGGCTTCGCCCATGGACGGGGTGAAACGTCCATTACGTAACTTCGTGCGAAAGCGCTGCAATGGAATCTCTTTGTCCATGCCAATAACCGAATCATAATCGCCGCACATTCCTGCATCGGTTTGGTAAGCCGTGCCCCCTGGCAAGATTTGTGTATCGGCTGTCGGCACATGGGTGTGCGTTCCCACCACCAAGCTAGCGCGCCCATCGGCGATATGGCCCATCGCCATTTTTTCGGAGGTCGCCTCTGCATGCATATCGATAATGATGGCGTCCGCCATATGCCCAAGGGGATGCTGGTTCAAGACATCTTCCACAGGCCCAAAAGGATCATCGATGGGGGGCATGTAAATTTGTCCCTGCGCTTGAATGACAAGGACTTGTTTTCCCCCTCGCGCAGGGTAAAGGCCCACCCCCTTCCCAGGATTCGCAACAGGGAAATTGAGCGGACGCAGTAAGCGATCCTCATCCTGAATATAGTCAAGGATCTCACGCTGATCCCAAACGTGATTCCCGGTTGTCAGCACATCGACGCCTGCGTCAAACAAGGCCCGGCAAATATCTGCTGTAACGCCAAAACCGCTGGCCGCGTTTTCACAATTCACCACTACAAAATCGAGATCCAAGGATTGACGCAGCGCGGGCAGCTCTTCGATCACCGCCGTTCGGCCACGGCGGCCCATCAGGTCCCCCAAAAATAAAAGTCGCAAGCGCGTCTACCTTTCTAAGCGAAATGCGCCCTGATCCGTGACAATGGCGTCCAGAGGTTCATCGTGATCCTCACGCGGAATTTCAGCCACTTCCTGACCAGCAAATCCATACCCTATCGCCACAATTCTCTTACGGCGACGTAAGCCGGAAAGGGTTCTATCATAAAACCCGCCCCCATAGCCAAGCCGAAAGCCATCTTTGTCAAAACCAAGCAAAGGCACGATTATCACATCCGGGTCCATTACGGCGGCAGATGCAAGAGGTTCAGCAACGCCAAAGGCGCTATCTTCAAGACGATCCCCCTGTTGATAGAGATGAAATGTTAACGGCCCCGCTGCATCCCCCACCCGTGGAAGCGCGCAACGAATCCCCTTATACCACAAAGACTTAAGCAAGAACTCCGTATGCAGTTCTGTGCCAATCGGATGATAAGCGGCAATCACAAGGTCCGTATCAAGGGTGAGGAGAGAGAGGCAAATCCTTGCAGCCTCCTGCGCGGCTTGTGGTTGCGCCTGCGATAATGCTGCACGGCGTGACAGTAACTTTTTTCGCAGAGCCTTTTTCTGGGATGAAATTTCCACAGGTGTAGAAGACATTCAAAATCATCTCTCAGGCAAAATCATCTCTCAAGTGAATGTGCGGCGCCACATGAGCCGTTGGAGGAAGTGAATCCCCGTGGACCTGGCTAAACCAGGTGGGCGCCGTATGCTAAAGACCACGATCTAAAACAGGGACAGCTCCCGTTGAGAATTTTAAGGTCCCCAGGATACAAGTCTCCTGACGCACCCTGCAGCAACCGCACGGGCAACCTAGTCCGCCTCTGTTTCAAGAGCAAGACCAAGTACAGAGAAAGAGATAATCAGAAATCTTATTGTTTTTGCAGGGATTCAACCCGCGCCGCCATATCGTTCAGACGTTGCGTGGCGGCGTCAAGAATGTCCGCAACCTTCGCCTCTGCCGTACTCGCCCGGCGCGAATGGTCGCCTTGTGTGCCTTTCAGATCTTCAACTTCCGCCTCAAGGCTTTCCACCCGGCTGATCATTTCCGACAACTCATCCGTGACCAAGAGGCTTGCCATCAACAGCAACCGTGCGTCGCCGACCTGCCCCACACTTCCGGATAATTCGGTGACATGCCCATCAATGTAGGTCGCGAGCTCTCTGACGTGATCTTCTTGACCATCATCGCATGCAACGCTGTAAGATCGACCGTTTACTGTAACGGACACTTGCCCCATAGGACCCTCCAAATCGTTTCGCTATTGCTCAAGCACACTCCGAATATCGCGAATTGCACTATCCAATCGTTGCGAGACTTCATCGGTCACGCCTTCAAGGGCTTTTGCTTCTGATTTCATCGAATCAAGCTCTTGAGCCAACCGGGCGCGGTCTTGCCGCAATGCTGAAAGCTCACTTTCCAGGCCATCCGCAGCCACTTGGCGCTGAATGCCACGATTGACGGACGTTTCTAAATTTTCCAGCGCCTCAGAAAAGGACGCCATCGCGGAATCAAGTCTGCTCATATCTTTACCGTTAGTCTGATGTGTCGGCATGACACATTCGTGAGCAAATGCAAAGCGATTCTCTTGATTATCTCCACCAGGAACACTTGAAACCAAAGACAGGGTTCAGACTGTGCCGAGGATGTTGAGAGTGCTTTTGCTACCCCAGAAGCCGAAACTTCTTACCCATTCACACCTCAAGATAGGCTGACAGAGCAAAAGGGTCAATGTTTGAGCCAAAAAGAGCAATGCTGGGCTTGACGAATGGGGGACTCGTCGGCATTGTGGCGCCGCTTTCAACACCCATAAGACTCTAATATTTAGGCGCCGCAGACACGGTGCTGCGAGAGCCCAAAGAATGACAGTTTCAAATCGGCAGATGGCCAACGCAATCCGGGCTTTATCCATGGATGCGGTTCAAAAAGCCAAAAGCGGTCACCCCGGTATGCCTATGGGGATGGCGGATGTCGCCACAACCCTTTTCACGGAACACCTAAACTATAATCCCGCTGACTCACATTGGCCGGATCGCGACCGATTTGTGCTTTCTGCGGGTCATGGCTCCATGTTGATCTATTCTCTGCTCTATCTCACGGGCTATGCGGATATGACGCTGGATCAACTCAAGACTTTCCGTCAACTCGGCGCGAAAACGGCAGGCCACCCGGAATTTGGCCATGCAAGCGGTATTGAGACAACAACCGGCCCTCTCGGCCAAGGGATTGCGAACGCCGTGGGCATGGCCCTTGCCGAGAAACTCCTGGCAACGCGTTATGGCGATGATCTCGTTGATCATTACACCTATGCACTGGCGGGCGATGGATGTTTGATGGAAGGGATCTGCCAAGAAGCGATTTCTTTAGCTGGTCACTTGCAGCTCTCGAAATTGATTGTTCTGTGGGATGACAATGGCATTTCCATCGATGGCCCTGTCGAGCTGGCAGAAAGTGGCGATCAGATCAAACGCTTTGAAGCGGCAGGCTGGCATACGCTTTCTGTGGACGGTCATCATCATGGGGCTGTCTCAGAGGCTATGCGCAAAGCCAAAAACAGTGACCGGCCCACATTGCTCGCCTGCAAAACCACGATCGGTTATGGCGCACCCAACAAACAAGGCACAGCCGCCACCCACGGCGCGCCTTTAGGGGATGAAGAAATCGCTGCGGCGCGTGACTATCTTGAGTGGCCACATGCGCCATTTGAGATCCCCGAAGATATTCTCAGCGCCTGGCGCGACGCCGGACGTCGCGGGCAAGCGACGCAAGAGGCATGGCAAACCCGTCTGGAAAGCGCGGCGCAAAAAGAGCAATTCACGCAGGACATGTCAGGTGCTCTGCCTGCAAGCTTTGCGGAAGCCATGAATGTGTATCGCAAACACCTTGCTGAGGAGCAGCCAACCCTTGCGACCCGGCAGGCCTCGCAAAAAGCGCTCGAAGTGATCAACGGCAGCGTGCTCAATACCATTGGCGGCTCGGCGGACCTTACCGGATCAAACAACACGAACACCTCACAAACAGCGCCCATTACACCGGAAGACTTTTCGGGCCGCTTTGTGCATTACGGTGTTCGTGAACATGGTATGGCCGCTGCAATGAATGGAATCGCTTTGCACGGTGGTTTGATCCCTTATAGCGGCACCTTCTTTGTCTTTACCGATTATTGTCGTCCAGCCATACGCATGGCGGCGCTGATGAAGCAACGCGTTATTCATGTGATGACCCACGATTCCATTGGGCTTGGCGAAGATGGTCCAACTCACCAACCTATCGAACATCTCGCCTCATTACGCGCCATGCCAAATCTTTTGGTGTTCCGCCCTGCTGATGCGATGGAAACCGCAGAATGCTGGCAACTGGCTTTGGAATGCGAAGACAAACCAAGCATCCTGGCGCTGACACGCCAAGGTCTCGCCGCTGTGCGCACGGAATATTCCAGCGAAAATCTCTGCGCGCGCGGCGCATATGAAATCGCCGCTGCAGATGGAGACGCGCAAGTCACCGTCTTTGCGAGTGGATCGGAGGTCAACATCGCTCTAGAAGCACGCGACGTCTTGCAAGCCGACGGAATCGGCACGCGCGTCGTCTCCATGCCATGCTGGGAGCTGTTTGATCAACAAGCCGCCGATTATCAAGAGAGCATTCTGGGTGATACGCCTGTGCGCATCAGCGTTGAAGCGGGCAGCACGTTCGGCTGGGAAAAATATTTGCAAGGACGCGGCACAGCCATTGGTATTGAGAGCTTTGGCGTCAGCGCCCCTTATAAAGATGCTTATGCACATTTTGGATTAACGCCAGATGCGGTGGCTGATGCAGCCCGCAAATGGCTTTGAGGTAAACACACAAAAGCGGCGCTCCTTCGGGGCGGAACGCAATAGGAGAAAAGTTCATGGTTACGCGTGTTGCCATTAATGGATTTGGTCGTATCGGACGGTTGGTCCTGCGCGGCATTATTGAATCGGGTCGTAAAGACATCGACGTTGTTGGGATTAACGACCTTGGATCTGTCGATATGAATGCGCACTTGCTGCAGCATGATTCTGTTCACGGCAATCTCGATAAAAAAGTGCGCGCCACAAAAACAGGCATCAATGTTGGCGGCAAAGGGATCAAAGTAACCGCAGAGCGCGACCCCTCCAAACTCCCATGGGGCAAACTGGATGTGGATATTGCCCTCGAATGTACGGGCATTTTTACCGCCAAGGACAAAGCCAGTATGCATTTGGACGCGGGCGCAAACCGTGTCCTCGCCTCAG
>JANQLI010000383.1 GCA_028280675.1 Alphaproteobacteria bacterium | reverse complement strand
CCAGATGTTGAAAGGCCGCCAAAGCCGGGTGACTTACCGGAAGACCCTGTTATGGAGTCGATGACGCGCGATGAAGAAGTTGGTGTGATCAATCCGGAAGAGAATAAAATCTTACCGAAGCCGAAACCCGAGCCGGAAGACCAGGGGTCGCGTCCATAACTCAAACCGGCTTTACAAGCACATGCCGCTTTTTGCCCACAGAGAGTTTGATGACGCCATCAGCGTTTAATAAATCGTTTGTCACGGACAATTGATCATCACTGACCGTTGTATCATTAATTTTTGCGGCATTGCCTTTGATATGGCGCTTAATCTCGCCTTTTGATGTCCCAAGCTCCGCCTGCACAAAAAGATCCAGAACCGGTATTCCCGTCGCAAGAACGTCGTGACTGACTTCAATGCTTGGCAGGTCAGAAGCTGTAGACCCTTCTTCAAAGGTTTTGCGTGCCGTTTCAGCGGCGGCATCAGCGGCTTCGCGGCCATGCAGCATGGCCGTCGCTTCCGTGGCGAGAATTTTTTTCGCTTCGTTGATCTCGTTGCCGGGCAAGTTCTCAAGGCGTGTGATGTCCTCAAGAGGCAAATCAGTGAACAGACGCATGAAGCGGCCCACATCAAGATCTTCTGTGTTGCGCCAGAATTGCCAGTAATCATAAGGCGACAGCAAGTCTTCATTTAACCACACAGCGCCGCCTTCCGTTTTGCCCATCTTTGCGCCGGATGCAGTGGCGAGAAGGGGGGTGGTCAACCCGAATACCTCGGTCTGATTCATCCGGCGGCAAAGCTCGACGCCATTGATGATATTGCCCCATTGATCTGATCCGCCCATTTGCAATGTGCAGTGATAACGATTGAGCAGTTCGCGAAAGTCATAAGCTTGCATGAGCATGTAGTTAAATTCGAGAAAGGTCATCGGCTGTTCACGGCTAAGGCGTAATTTTACGCTTTCAAAAGTCAGCATACGGTTGATTGTAAAATGGGTGCCGTAATCGCGAAGAAATTGCACGTATCCAAGGCTGCTCAGCCAATCGTCATTATTGACCATGATGGCATCGGTCGGACCATCGCCGAAGGTCAAAAATCTTTCAAAGACGTGTTTGATGCCCGCCATATTGGTATTGATTTGCGCATCGGTCAGAAGTGGCCGTGTTTTGTCTTTGTCGGTCGGATCACCCACTTTGGTTGTGCCGCCGCCCATGAGAACGATGGGTTTGTGCCCCGCTTGTTGGAGACGCCGCAGCATCAGAATACTTATCAGATGACCGACATGGAGACTGGACGCGGTGCAGTCATATCCCACATATGCCGTGATGGTGCTTTCAGATGCTTTGGCGTCTAACGCATCTAAGTCCGTGCATTGGTGGATGTAACCGCGCTCGTGGAAGGTTTGCACCAAATCTGATTTATAGGTCGTCATTCTTCTTCAGCCACTTCGGTGATGCGGGAGAGGTCGCGTCCGCATTGGAAAGCCTTGATGTATCACGGTTTTTCCCCAAATTAAAAGACGAAAGTAAAGGTTAAGAGCGCCATGGCAGAGAAACAGGTCAATGTAGGATTGTATTGCGGGGCTGCGCTAGATGGCGTCGATGCGGCGCTTCTGACGACAGATGGCGAGACAGTGGTTGACGCGGGCGCATCATTGACACAGCCCCTTGAGGACGGTCTGCGTGATGTTTTGCGCGAAACGGTACAAAAAGCATGGACAGTGAGCGCCGATGATAATCTCGCGGACTTGTTTGGCGATACGGAGCGCGATTTCACACTTGCTTGTGCGGGTGCTGTCACAGCTTTGCTAGAGAAAGCCAAAATGACCCCGGCAGATATTGAGTCTATCGGGTTCTCCGGATTGACTCTTCTGCATCGCCCGCCAACCCCCAAAGGGCCAGGCCTTACCTTGCAGATTGGTGATCCCCAATTCCTGGCTTCCGAAACGGGCATCGATGTGATCAGTGATTTTCAGAGGGCTGATATGGATGCGGGCGGTCATGGCTGCTCTTTGTCGGCCCTTTACCATCAAGCGCTTGTTGAGACCATTGATCCGGATATATGCCAGCCGGCGCGGTCGGTCATGGTGGTGAACATCGGCAGTGTGACCAGTGTGACCTATGTGCCGCGCGGCGGCCAGGGCGACGTGATGGCGTTTGAAACCGGGCCCGGAACCTATCTTATGGATGAATGGATGCGGACAGAGGCAGGTGAGCCGTTTGATCATTATGGTGATGCCGCGGGCCGGGGTCTTTCCGATCCAGATGTCTTGGGAGCGTTACTCGGTCATCGTCATTGCGATCAAGCGCCGCCAAAGTCTGTTGATCTGTCTGAATTTTCAATCGATCTTTTGGATGGGTTTCATGTCGGTAAGGGCGCAGCGACGCTCTGCGCATATGCAGCGGCATCTGTGTCGCTTGCCGATCATCACACGCCTGATGCGCCAACCACGTGGATTATCTGTGGCGGCGGCCGCCGCAACAACGCCTTGATGAAATGTATGCAGGAGTGGATTCCGGCAAACGTGTTTTCAGCCGATGATATTGATTGGCAAGGCGATGTGATTGAGGCGCAGGCAATGGCCTAC
>JANQLI010000375.1 GCA_028280675.1 Alphaproteobacteria bacterium | reverse complement strand
GTATGAAAGTTATAACCTTGGGCTTGGCGAACCAATCCCCATCAGCGCCGAACATGGCGAAGGCATGGGACAGCTTTACGCGGTGCTTGATGACACGGCGCAAGCGTTCGTTGATCCATTTGACGAGGGTGCCGAGGACGAGAACGAGAGTAAGGCGCTCAAACTTGCCATTGTCGGGAGGCCCAATGTGGGCAAGTCCACTTTGGTCAACACGTTGCTCGGCCAAGACCGCGTGCTCACTGGCCCGGAAGCAGGCATCACACGGGATACAATTTCGGTGGATTGGGAATGGGACGGTAAACCGATCAAACTGTTTGATACAGCGGGTGTGCGGCGGCGCGCAAAGGTTCAGAATAAACTTGAGAAGTTGTCTGTTGGTGACACTTTACGGGCGATCCGTTTTGCCGAAGTTGTTGTCTTGGTGATGGACGCGACCAATGCGCTGGAAAAACAGGATTTGCAGATTGCCGATTTGGTCGTGCGGGAAGGGCGCGCTTTGGTGCTCGCGCTGAACAAATGGGACCTTGTGACAGACAAAGCGCAAGCGCAAAAAGACTTTGATGAAAAGGTCGAACGCTTGCTGCCGCAAATTCGCGGTGTGCCCTTGGTGAAATTTTCAGCACTCCGCGGCCGTGGTCTCGACCGGATTATGCCTGCGGTGGAGCTGGTCTATCGTGACTGGAACGCCAAGGTGAAAACATCCGAGCTTAATGCCTGGCTTTCGGAGATGGAGCAAAAGCATCCGCCACCGGCAGTCAACGGTCGGCGCATTCGTTTGCGCTATATTGCTCAGACAAAATCACGCCCGCCGACCTTTGCGCTGTTTGCGACGCGCACGAAACACTTGCCAGATTCGTATGCGCGCTATCTGGTCAACGGCATCCGCGAAGCTTTTGACATCAAAGCTGTCCCCATCCGCCTGCAAGTGCGGCAGGGGAAAAATCCGTTTGTGGGCAGTGAAAACTGATCCTCATTGAGCTTAAGAAAAGCATTCATAATATTTTCGAAAACTGGCGACGGAATCACAAACCCTAGACGTTAGCAATAGTGAAATGGACTATTTTGCAGCGCTAACCTGATAAGGGTTTAATTTTCAATGGCACCTAAACAAGGCTCCCGCCGACTTAACAACGCGGGTAAAGGATCGATTCATTCTCATATCAATCCAGAAATAGATTCCGAACTATTTCGGTATGTGTTTGATTGGAAATCGTTTCTTCAAACCGTGAGGGGCAAGGATGTGCCGCTGCTGAAAAATCATCAGCAGTTTCAACAGGCTATATATGTTTATGGATGCCCTCGCTCGGGCACAACCATAACCAGCCGTCTTATTGGTCAATCTGAGGAGATCGCGGATCTCAAAAATGAGTTTACGACAGCCCTAATCCTATGTGGTGCTATCAAGCATGAACTAGTAAAGCGGCGTTATTGTTTGCAGACCACTTATCTACATGAGCGCTATCAGGAGCTTACTCAGTTAAATGAAGATGCGAAGATTGTCTGGTTGATTCGAAATCCATATTCAGTGATTTGGTCTATGTTATATCATTGGCCAAAGTATGCATTGAATGATCTTTATGATTGCTGTGGTAAGGCTCAGAATTCCAATCATTATGATCGCGATACAAGCCAACTTGAAAAGGCATGTTTTTCTTATTTAGGAAAGAATATACAACTCCAAGAGTGTCTCAGAAAGTTGGGTTCTAAGAGAGTTTTTATCTTGGACTATGACCAATTGATCCTACAGAAAGAACTCAGCCTATCTGATCTATTTCGTTTCTTGGGCGTTCCTTACCGGCAACAATATGGGCAAATATTAAATAACACTAGTCTTGAAAAACAGTTTCACCTGACGAGTAGAGAGCGCGCAACGATTAACGTATTGTGCTTAGAGAGTTATGTTAGAATTTTAAAACGTCATGAAATGCATGATAAAGCTGCTTAAAGCGTACCACTATTCAAAAATCCGCTATCTTGTATTTTGAATTAAATTTTTGCAGCGTTAAAGCTTTGGGATTTGAGTGAGTGGATGTCCCATGAAGAGTGATGCATATGATTAATCTAATTTCGCCACTCACGGAAATTGATGACTGCGCCATTTTGGTCGCAACTCGGCAGGGCAAGTTCGAGGAAGAGCTGCGCTACTTCATCCGGGTGAGGTAACGTTTCCGGGTCTTCCCCTGGCATGGCTTGGGCGCGCATGTTGGTGCGGGTTGCGCCGGGGTTGATCGTGTTGCAATTGATATGCGTATTGGCGTTTTCATTGGCGTAAATTCCCGCCATGGCTTCTACGGCCGCTTTCGAGACCGCATAAGTACCCCAATAGGCTTTGTGGGTTTGCGCCACGCCAGAGCTAACCATAATCACGCGGCCCGCGTCAGACTCGCGTAACAGTGGATCGAGGGAGCGGAGCAAGCGCCAATTGGCTGTCAGGTTCACATCGAGCACCTTTTGCCATTCCTCCACTTTGATGTGGCCGATAGGCGAAAGGGTGCCGAGAATGCCTGCGTTGCCAATGAGAATATCGAGCTTGCCCCAACGCTCATAAATCGATGCGCCGAGGCGATCAATGGCGTCAAAATCGGTGAGGTCCACCGGCACAAGGGTGGCGCTGCCGCCGAGGGCTTGAATCGCATCATCCACGTCCTCGAGCGCGCCGGGTGTGCGTGCGACCAAAATGCAGTGCGCCCCTTCGCGGGCAAAAGCGAGGGAGACGGATTTGCCGATCCCGCGCGAGGCTCCGGTGATGACAGCCAGGCGCCCTTCGAGCCGCCCCGTGGTTTGATCTGAGGATGTCATGAACGATCCGTAATGTTGGACTTAGGCGATTTCCGCCAGGAGTGAAAGCTGTTTGGAAATGGTTTCATTGTCTTCCATGTCCAAGAGACGTGTGGGGTAATCGCCGGTGAAGCAGTGATCGGTATATTGCGGCATAGCGTCGTTGCGCCTCTCTTCTCCCATGGCGCGGTAAAGGCCATCGACAGAGATAAATCCAAGGCTGTCGCAGCCAAGCTTGCGGGCCATCTTTTCGATGGAATGTTTCGCCGCCATCAACTCATCTTGGTTTGGTGTATCGATACCATAATAACAAGGGTGTTTAATTGGCGGGCTGGCGATGCGCATATGCACTTCTTTCGCGCCAGCGTCGCGCATCATTTTGACGATTTTTTTCGAGGTGGTGCCACGCACGATGGAGTCATCAACAAGAATGATCCGTTTGCCTTTGACCACGTCTTTGTTGACGTTGTGTTTCAGCTTCACGCGCATATCGCGGAGCATTTGCGTTGGCTCAATAAAGCTGCGGCCAACGTAATGGTTGCGGATAATCCCAAGCTCAAACGGAATGCCCGCTTCAGCGGCATAGCCAATCGCGGCGGGTGTACCCGAGTCAGGAACGGGAATAATCACATCCACATCGACACCGGTTTCTTTCGCAAGCT
This sequence comes from Alphaproteobacteria bacterium, assembly GCA_028280675.1. Taxonomy (GTDB): domain Bacteria; phylum Pseudomonadota; class Alphaproteobacteria; order SMXP01; family SMXP01; genus JANQLI01. The sequence goes on along the minus strand of JANQLI010000375.1, from coordinate 5,360 downwards.
CGGCGCCGAGATTTTTACGCACTTGGTAGACGCTTTTGCCGCTGACGATGCTATCGGGCCGAGCAAAGTAGATGAATTCGAAAATACATGGCCGTGCAGGCATCTGCGGGAAGGGGGTCATGCTTCTCGCCCCTTGTCTATCCACTACCACGATCTCACCGGGATTAAGCTCACGCACAAATTCGGCCCCGATAATATCGAGGGCGCAGGTTTCCGAACAGAATAGATAAGAATCGCCAAGCTTTCCCAAGATGAGTGGGCGAATGCCGAGGGGATCGCGTGCGCCGATCAATTTTTTATTCGTCATGCACACAAGGCCGTACGCACCTTCAATGCGTTTGAGCGCATCAACAAGACGATCGACAACACGCTGACCGCGCGAGCGTGCAATCAAATGCAAGATGACTTCCGTGTCGGACGTACTTTGGAAAATCGCGCCTTTTTCAACAAGCTCAGCGCGCAAGGTCAAGGCGTTCGTCAGGTTGCCGTTATGCGCGATGGCAAACCCACCTGCATTCAAATCGGCAAACAGAGGTTGGATGTTGCGGTTAACCGTATCGCCGGTCGTTGAATATCGCACATGTCCTACAGCAGAATTGCCGGGCAGGCGGTTGATCATTTTTTCGGAAGAGAAGTGGTCTGTGACAAGGCCGGGACGGCGTTCGGAATGAAAGTGATCGTTGTCAAAGGAGACAATCCCGGCCGCTTCTTGTCCGCGATGTTGTAATGCATGTAGGCCAAGTGCGGTGAGAACAGCAGCGTCGCGATTATTATAAATACCAAAGACGCCACATTCTTCACGAAGCGTGTCGTCGTCCCAGGAAAAGTCGTCTTCAAGAACGTCGTCAGTCATCTTAAGACCTCTTATGGTGCGCTCCTAAGACGGACTGAGGGCCATCCCCAATCACTATCGTTCGGAGCTATTCTTCCGAAGTGGTAGTTATCAGTTGATCGAGCCCACGTCGATCATTTTGGTCGTATCCTGAGTCAGTTTCCTCTTCTTTGGCTGAGGATTGGTTAGTTTTTGGGTCAGGTGTGTCATTTTGGCTTGTCGTACTGTTCGTTAAAGCGCCGAGTTCCGAGGGGAACATCTCGGCCACGCTGACAACAAGCGGTTTTAACTTTGCGTCCTGAATCCAACCAGGCTCCGTGCCTTCTTCCATGATTTGCAGGTTCGCCCAATAAGCCAGGCCAATAATGAAAAGGCCGCGCGCCACACCGAATAAGAAGCCGCCTGAGCGATCCAAAACACCTGGGTCAGCCATGTTAAACCTGTGAATGATGTGATTTGCAAGGAACAGAGCCGGGATCAAAATCACTAAGAACACCACTAGAAAAGCAGCGCCATCCGCCATCATAGGATTGGTGAGTTGTTCACGAAAAATCCCGCGGCTCATAGGGAAGCCGTAAATCGCACCGATTGCCGCCACAACCCAGGCGACAATGGTCAAAATTTCGCGTGTTAATCCCCTCAACAAGGCCATCAGAGCTGAACCCAGAACGATGGCGATGATAATCATATCGACTGACGTAAACGTCATACCCTTACTCCGTACTCTTCCCACCGCGGCGATTTTGCCATAATTGATCGACAAAGTCGCCTAATAGCTCAACCTGATTAAGCTTTAATGTCGATTTTCCGAATTTTTTGGTTGCAGGAAGAATAGCACTGTCAAACCCTAATTTGGCGGCTTCTTTGAGTCGCAAGTCGGTTTGAGTAACAGGCCGGACAGCGCCAGAGAGGCTGATTTCGCCAAAAATCACCGAATCTTGGGGGAGGGGCGTATCCGACATAGAGGAGATAAGAGCTGCGGCCACGGCCAGATCCGCCGCTGGTTCGCGGATTTTCAAACCGCCCGCGACATTCAGATAGACATCATGGGCGCCAATTCCAAGCCCGCACCGGGCATCCAACACAGCGAGAACCATCGATAGGCGCGCGGAATCCCAGCCCACCACCGCCCGCCGCGGGGTGGCAAGTGAGCTCTGCGCAACCAAGGCCTGGATTTCCACCAAGACCGGGCGCGAGCCTCCAATACCTGCGAAGACAGAAGCGCCGCTGACATTCTTGCCGCGATTATCAAGAAAGATTTCAGATGGGTTACGGACTTCGCGCAATCCCTTGTCTGACATTTCGAAAACGCCAATCTCATCGGTTGCGCCAAAGCGGTTCTTCACACCGCGTAAGATGCGAAAACGATCCGAGCGATCACCTTCAAAGTACAGCACTGTATCGACCATGTGTTCGACAACACGCGGTCCGGCGATCTGCCCGTCCTTGGTGACGTGCCCCACAATAAAGACCGCGCAGTTCCGCTTTTTGGCAAAACGGATCAGCTCTTGGGCGCAGGCGCGGACTTGGCTCACAGTTCCAGGCGTTGCGGAGAGGGTGTCAGACCACATCGTTTGAATGGAATCGATCACCACAACGGCAGGCACGTCACAGTTTGTGTCATCCAGCGTTGCCAAAATATCCCGCATATTGGTTTCTGTCGCGAGCTGTACCCCTGTCTCTTCTAGTCCCAGCCGTTGCGCCCGCAGGCGGAGTTGTTCGAGCGCTTCCTCACCAGAAATATAGATGGCCTCATGACCTTGTTGGGTCAGGGCAGCGCATGCTTGCATGAGAAGTGTCGATTTCCCGATACCTGGATCGCCGCCACAAAGAAGCACAGACCCCGGAACAAGGCCGCCACCGCACACCCGGTCAAGTTCATCGATCCCGGTTGCGTAGCGATCACGTGCCGTCAGGTTGCCCTTCATCGCCTGAAAATCGATGACGTTCCCGCGCCGCTTGGGTTGTTTATTGAGGCTGCTCACATTGCTATCAGCCGCCGCCATACTGCCAGGGGGACCGGATGTCGCCGCTTCTTCCACGATGGAATTCCACTCGCCGCAAGCATCGCATTTTCCCGCCCATTTGCGCGATACAGCCCTGCAGGACTGACAAACATAACGTTCTTGAGGTTTGGCCATAGCTTAAGGATGTCCGCGATTCGGTGCGCCACTTCAAGGCTTCTCTATAGCGGACTTTAGATAGGAACAAAAGGAGAATATTTGGTCTGGCGCAGATATGGCGCATGAGGCATCTTTCGCCCTTTGCAGACTCTCACTAAGCTTCTTGCAACAATAGTGAGGAGGAATGGAACATGGTGCGTGCTTTTGGAATGCTTGTCGTGACTCTCATGGCGTTTGTTGGGAGTGCGGGTGCGCAGGACGCGCCATCGCGGGAAGAGCTTCTCAAACCGGCGCCAAACCCTGCGTGGAACCAATTCAATGCCGGGCAGGTGGACGTGAAAGAACTCTATCCCGGTTTTTATACCTTTCACGCATATGGCACACGCAACATCTTCATGGTCACGGATGAGGGCGTCATCGTGACTGATCCCGTCAATGACGCAACCGCGAAACTTTACCTCGCCGAAATTCGCAAAATTACCGATAAGCCGATCAAATATCTTGTCTATTCCCATGACCATTGGGATCATGTAGAGGGCGGACAGATTTTCAAAGAGGAGGGCGCGGAAATCATTGCCCACGAAAACTGCGTGCCATCATTCTTTGACACGCCAAACCCGAAAATTGCTTTGCCGGATACGACCATTGCCGGAAATCATACGTTGGAACTTGGCGGGCGCACCTTAGAGCTGATGTATTTCGGGGCAAACCATTCCGATTGCATGTTGATTATGCGGCCAGACAATAAAGACTATCTCTTTATTGTTGACCTTGTGACGCCGGGTGGATCGCCTCTATCCATTATGGCCGATTATTACCCCCATCATATGATACGTACACTGAAAGAAATTGAGCGCCTCGATTTTAAATATATGGTCGGGGGACATGGTGTGTGGATTGCAGACCGTTCCGCTGTCACCGAGCGCCGTGAATATCTCGAAGACCTGATGCGTATTGTGAAAGAAGAAGCAGGCGCGGATGCCGCTAATCCGTTTCTTGATATTACGGATAAAGTCAAAGCGCGTATGGCGGAGAAATGGTCTTACTTGCGTAACTTTGACCGCAACATTGAAGGCAATATCAAACGCGTGGAAAGCTATTACGGCATTGGGTGGTGAGCGGGAAGGTTACCCTTTGCGCACTTCCATTTGGATCGGGCCATCGGCTTTGCCGTGGACAAATTGCTCCACGTAAGGGTTACCGCTGCTATCGACTTGCGAGGCGGGACCATGCCAGATGATTTCACCGTGATAAATCATCGCGATGTAATCGGCGATTTTGCGCGCGCTTGCCATGTCATGGGTGATGGAAAGGGCTGTGGCGCCAAGGTCCTTTACCCGTTCCACGATGAGATCGTTAATCACATCCGCCATAATCGGGTCGAGGCCTGTGGTGGGCTCATCGAAGAAAATGATTTCCGGCTGTGTGGCGATAGCGCGGGCAAGGCCAACGCGTTTTTGCATGCCACCGGATAGTTCAGCAGGATTAAGCGCACCCACATCGGAGCTCAAGCCGACTTTGTGCAGGCTATCGATGGCGATCTCTTTGGCGTCTTTCCGTTTCATGTGTTGCCCCTGGATCAAGCCAAAGGCAACGTTTTCCCAAACGGCGAGGCTGTCGAAAAGCGCGGCGCCCTGAAACAGCATGCCAAATTTGCGTAAAACTTTTTCCCGGTCTCGGCCGGACATGCTGGTGACTTCCTTACCATCGACTTTGATCGATCCGCTGTCGGGACGCAGAAGGCCGAGGATCGATTTCAGCATCACGGATTTCCCAGTTCCCGATCCACCAATCACAACCAGGGAAGACCCCTTGAGCACATCGAGATTAACCCCTTGCAGAACCTTCTTCGGTCCAAAGGCTTTGTGTACATCACGCAATGATATTTTTGGGGTCGCTGTCATGATGCTTACTCAGAGAAGAAGGTCGAGGTGAGAAGATAGTTCGCAGCGAGGATCAAGATCGACGCTGACACCACCGCATTCGTTGTCGCTTTACCAACGCCTTGCGCGCCGCCTTCACTGTAATAGCCGTGATAACAGCCCATCAACGCAATGATGAAACCAAACACGGCGGATTTATAAAGGCCCGATGTGACGTCACGAAATTCAAGGAAATCGACAGTGTTTTTTAAATAGACAGCGGGATTAAATCCGAGATTTTCTGTGCTGACGATATAACCGCCCATCACGCCAATCGTATCGGCGATGGCCACAAGCAAGGGCAAACAGATGACGGCTGCAATCAGGCGCGGGGCGATAAGATACTTAAACGGATTGGTCGAGAGGGTGGTGAGCGCATCGATTTGTTCAGTCACGCGCATGGTGCCAATCTCGGCGGCAATCGCGGCGCTGACACGACCGGCGACCATCAGACCGGCCAGCACAGGCCCTAATTCCCGTGTG
>JANQLI010000194.1 GCA_028280675.1 Alphaproteobacteria bacterium | reverse complement strand
ATCCAGATCTGGAAACACTTTTTACGGGAAACCGAACGCTTGGCTGATGAGTTCCTTGAGGTCTGGCAGAGCAATCGATGGGCCGATCTGGCACAGCCGCTTCTTTAAGGACTTGGTAAGATCGTTCACAAAACCGTGACATCTTTGGGATTCTTAAATTTTATTTGCTTTTCGCCTCTATACGTTGATCCCATAGAGCATTTTCCCCGTATTTCTTGCTGCGAATGGGCAACGGGTCGGCCGGCGTTCTGTCGCCAGATATAGGGACACTTTCCGAGAGACATCCGGACAAAAGCTCGGTCACGTATGATGAATAGATTAATCGCCTTTGCCATCGATCGCACCCTCACCACCCTCAGTCTTCTGGTGGTGTTGTTATTTGCAGGCTTTCTCGCCTACACCAACATCCCCAAAGAGGCGGAACCCGATCTGCAATTACCCATCATCCAAGTCAGTGTCCGTCTTGAAGGTGTGTCGCCCGCAGATGCCGAGCGTTTACTCGCCCGCCCCATTGAAGAGAAAATCAAAAACCTGGAAGGTTTGAACGATATTCGCACCACGGCATTTGAAAATGGGGTGCAGCTTTTTCTTGAGTTTGCTGTGGGGACCGACATCTCAAACGCCGAACAAGACGTGCGCAACAAAGTTGATCTCGCCCGCTCCGGTATGCCGCAAGATATTCAAGAACCAGAGATTGGCGAGATTGATATTTCCTGGGCGCCTGTGGTTGCAATTGCGCTTTCTGGGGCGCTGGAAGAACGGTCATTGCTGCGATTTGCACAAGATCTCAAAGACCGGATTAGCACCTTACCGAATGTGCTCACCGTGGACTTGACCGGCACGCGCGAAGAGACCGTGGAAGTGATTATCGATCCCATTCGTGCGCAAAGTTATAAACTCAATAACGAAGATATGGCGCAGCTTTTTAATCGCGCCAATAAACTGGTTGCTGCCGGAAAATTAGACACAGGCCAGGGCAGCTTCGCCATTTCGGTCCCCGGACTTTTTGAAAACATATCTGATATTCTCAACTTGCCCATTAAAGTGAATGGCAATGCCTCCGTCTTGCTGCGCGATGTGGCTGAGATCCGCCGCACATTTAAGGACCCCTCTTCTTTTGTCCGCGTCAATGGCGAACGCGCGATCACCCTTGATGTGCGCAAACGCAGTGGCGCAAACATCATTCAAACGTCCGAGCAAGTTCGCGCCATCATGGCCGACATGATCAAAAACAAACCGCAAAGCTTGAATGTGCAGGTGTTGCAGGATCAATCCAGCAATATCAAAAACCGTCTTGAATCTTTGCAAAATTCCGTTTTGCTCGCAGTCTTTCTTGTGATGGCGATTGTGATTGGCGCTTTAGGCGTGCGTTCCGGTCTTCTTGTTGGTGTTGCAATCCCCGGCGCTTTCCTCACAGGCATTTTAATGCTCGCGCTGTTCGGCTTGACCATTAATGTGACGGTGATGTTTGGTCTGATCATTGCCGTTGGCATTTTGGTGGATGGCGCCATCGTCGTGACTGAATATGCTGATAAGAAACTCCTTGAAGGCTATGACCGTAAAACCGCCTATCAGCTAGCGGCGCAGCGCATGGCCTTGCCGATCATCACATCGACAGCCACAACAGCCGCCGCATTTACACCGCTGCTTTTTTGGCCAGGCGTCACCGGTCAGTTGATGAAGTTTCTGCCCATTACCTTGATCTGTGTTCTCACGGGGTCCTTGATTATGGCGCTTCTGGTCGTCCCTGCTCTCGGCGCCCGTTACGGTGGCACAAACAGCCCTGCAAAATCTTCACAGCGCCTTCAGAATGACAGCTCTTATTCAGATGTGACATCATTTTACCGCAGTTTACTCACGCGTCTTCTTGATCATCCTGGCAAAGTCGTCAGCGGAACGTTTGCGATCTTAGTTCTTGTAGGCCTCACCTATGTCTTCGCCGGGAATGGCATTACATTTTTCCCGCGGGAAGAGGTTAATCGCGCAACGGTTCTGATTCATGCCCGTGGAAACTTATCGATTGCGGAAAAAGACTCCTTCATCAGGGATGTTGAAAATCGCATCCTTGATATGGATGGGATTGACTCCTTTTATGCCCGCACGGGAAGTGCAAATGCTGACGCTGCGTCGGATGTCATCGGTCAAATTACCCTTGATTTTGTCGATTGGCGGGAACGGCGGCCGACCAGCGAAATTATTGCAGACATCCTCGCGCTGACAAATGATACAACCGGCTTCAATGTGGAGGTTCAAGAACGCCACACAGGCGGAAATGACGGCAAGCCCATTGAAATCGAAATCAGCGCATCGTCCTTTGAGAAGATGTCACAGAGCATCGCGCATATCCGCGAGGGCCTCGACGACATTGGCGGCTTTATCAATATTGAGGATTCGCGCCCGCTGCCATCGATTGAATGGCGCCTTGATGTGGACCGTGTGAAGGCCTCACGTTTTGGTATTGATTTGCAAGAGGTCGGCAATGCAGTGCGCCTGATTACCAACGGTGTGCCTTTGGGCGCGTATCGTCCGGACGATAGCCGCGAAGAAATCGATATTTTGGTGCGCTACCCACGCAATTATCGCTCCATCGCGCAACTCGATGAACTGACAATTCAAAGTCAGAATGGTCTTGTGCCAATCAGTAATTTTGTCACCCGCGTGCCCGTACAAGAAAAAGTCGAAATCAAACGCGTTGATGGCGCGCGGGTCATGTCGGTCTCAGCGGATGTCCCAATGGGCACCCTGCCCAGCGAGAAAATCGCAGAACTCAAAACATGGCTGGCGGCAAACCCGCTTGATCAAGATGTGCGGCTCACCTTCAAAGGGGAAGCACAAGATCAAGAGGAAAATAGCTCCTTCCTGAATACAGCGTTTCTTCTCGCGCTTGGCTTGATGGGTGGCATTCTCTTGTTGCAGTTTAATTCGCTATACAGCGTGCTGCTGATATTAAGCTCGGTTATCTTGTCCACCATTGGCGTATTGCTTGGACACTTGATTACGGGACAACCCTTCAGCATCATCATGTCGGGGATTGGCGTCATTGCCCTTGCGGGTATTATCGTCAACAACAATATTGTGCTGATTGATTGTTATGAAAAAATCAAAGACGTTGTTCCTGACACCAAAGATGCGATCCTCGAAACCGGGATGCAGCGCTTGCGCCCTGTCTTGCTGACCACCAGCACCACGGTGCTCGGTCTCTTACCGATGGCCTTTATGGTGTCGATTGATTTCTTCACTCGCTCTGTCTCTATCGGCGCGCCCGAAAATGTGTGGTGGGGAACGCTCGCCATGACCATTGTCTCAGGGTTGATCTTTGCCACGCTCTTGACGCTTATCGTGACCCCATGCGCCTTGATGCTGCGCGCAAACGTGATCGCAGCGTTGCAACACTGGCGTGACCGCATCACCTCTCAATCTTCCGTTTCCGATGTTGTGCCTGAAGATGCGGGGCTTGACTCTGTGCGGGCGCAATTGGCCTTGATCAATACAAAAGAAACAGCGTCAGAAGAACGTGAGCGCTACACAGCTTAACAAGAGACCTTAACGCCATGTCTGGCGCAGAAGATCGAGGAAGAGACGCGTCACGCCTGAATGCTGCTCTCTGTCCGACACCACAGCGCAAAGGTCAACATGATACGCCGTGCGCGGCGTTTCAATAGGCACCATACGGCCAGCTTGGACGAACTGATCGCCATAATAGTCCGCGAGATACCCCACATAGAGCCCAGATAAAATTAAAATTGATGTGGCCTCATCAGAATTAGTCATCGGCCCGCGTAAAAGTTTTCGCCTTTGGATTTGCGCAGCCCCGCCTGATTCATGACCAAGCGCAATAACTTCATGCTGACGCAATTCGGCAAGGCTTGGTGTTTTCTGTGACGCCGCTAAAGGATGCGCTTTGCCACAATAAAGCGCATTACGCTCCATACCCAAAACGTCATAATGCAAACCACTACGCCGGGCATAAACAGGCAGGATGCCGATCTGGCTTGCCCCGCTCAGCACCGCACGGTTGGCTTCAGCAATGGACAGGACACGCACAACAGGCTGCACCTGAGGCGCTTCTCGGCGAAGGGCCGCAATTGCTTCTGGCAAACGGAAGTGCTGATCCCACATACAGGTATCCGCCACAGCAATGGTCAGCTCACCGGCCAATTCGCGATGAATATCATTGACGTGCCGTCGAAAGTCGCTCAGAGCCCCAAGCAATTCCTGCGTGCGATCAAAAATCACTTGTCCTTCATCGGTCAACCAAAATCCGGCGCGGCTGCGTTCACAGACACGCAGGCCCAAGCGCGTTTCAAGATCCGTCAATTGGCGGCTGACGGTGGACCGGTCCACATTGAGCTCATGCGCCGCGGCAGCGACACCACCACATTCAGCAACCATGACAAAGATGCGCAGCAGACGAATATCCACATCACTGAGTTGTCCGGAAAACTGCACGTTTTCACCTTTTGTATAGTTTCATATATATGAAACTATACTGCATAATGTGATCATTTATCCAATCATTCTTTTGGCTCTAATGTCGTCCCATAAAAGCGCTTTCTCTGACCGCTACAACGTCAGGACAAAGGCCCATCAACAAAAGAGCCATGACAATGAACGTGACCGACACAACCCTGATCAAAAAGAGCGCCTATGTGAACGGCGCATGGGTGAACGCCCATGAAGGGGCGACCTTTGACATCACCAATCCGGCGACAGGCGATGTGATCGCCACGCTTCCCGATATGGGCGCCGATGACACCAAAGACGCCATTGCGGCCGCCAACAAAGCTTGGCCTGCTTGGCGCGCCTTGACTGCGAAAGAACGCGCCGGATATTTACGCAACCTTTTCGATCTGATGATGACGCACCAGGAAGATCTTGCGCAGATTTTGACCGCAGAGGGGGGCAAGCCGTTGGCCGAAGCGCGCGCCGAGATTGCCTATGGGGCCTCCTTTATTGAATGGTTCGGTGAAGAAGCGAAACGCACCTATGGTGATGTTATTCCGCAAACCATCGGTGACCGGCGCATCGTCGTGACCAAAGAGCCGATCGGTGTGTGCGGTTTGATTACCCCATGGAATTTTCCCAATGCCATGATCACACGGAAACTCGGTCCTGCCCTCGCAGCAGGCTGTACCGTGGTGATCAAACCGGCCGCCGAAACGCCGTTGAGTGCGCTTGCCATGGGTGAGCTTGCGGAACGGGCAAGCATCCCGGCGGGCGTGATCAATATTCTGACATCATCGAGCGGCGCAAAAATCGGCGATGAATTGTGCGCCAATCC
>JANQLI010000183.1 GCA_028280675.1 Alphaproteobacteria bacterium | reverse complement strand
GAGGAAGTGGATGATGCGCTGTCACAGAACTTATCAAAGCTGATGTGGGACGGCCCGATTGAAGATCTGACCCTGACCGAAAATGCACAACCTGCGTTGATGGCGACGTCGATGGCCGTCATGCGTTGCCTTGAAAAAGAGGCAGGCTTTGATCTTGGGTCCAATGCCGCTTTTGTGGCGGGGCATTCATTAGGAGAATATTCGGCGCTGGCAGCGGCTGGGGCGATGAGCCTTGCCGATACCGCCCGTCTCTTGAAGACCCGCGGTCAAGCCATGCAGGCAGCCGTGCCGGTTGGGGAAGGGGCTATGGCCGCGCTTTTGGGTCTCGATTTCGATCAAGCGGCCGACGTGGCTGAAAAGGCCGCAGAAGGCGACGTCTGTACGGCCGCCAATGATAATGCGCCTGGGCAAATGGTGATTAGTGGTGCCGCTGCGGCGGTGGAGCGGGCCATCGATCTTGCCAAAGAGGCAGGCGCTAAACGCGCCATGTTGTTACAGGTCAGCGCGCCTTTCCATTGTTCTCTCATGGAACCTGCCGCCGATGTCATGCAAAACGCTTTATCCAAAGTGACCATTGCCCCGCCCAAAGTACCGCTTGTCGCCAATGTGACGGCTGAGGCGGTCAGCGATCCGGAAACCATCCGCCGTCAATTGGTTGAGCAAGTGACCGGGATGGTGCGCTGGCGTGAGAGTGTGGCTTATATGGCGGCGCAAGGGGTTGAAACCGTGGTTGAAGTGGGTGCGGGGAAAGTGCTCTCAGGATTGGCGCGTCGTATCGAGCGGTCTCTCTCATCTACGAATATTGAAAAACCTGAAGATATAGAAAGCTTTATGGGCTTACTCTAAAGCAAAATATGATTTCTCTACGTTTGCCGTAAAAAGGACTTCTAAATGTTTGATCTCACAGGAAAATGTGCTCTTGTCACTGGTGCAAGCGGTGGTATTGGTCAGCCGATTGCCGAAGCGCTGCATGCGCAAGGCGCAACCGTTGCTTTGTCTGGCACGCGAAAAGAAAAGCTTGATGAGGTGGCGGCTTCTCTGGGTGATCGTGTCCATGTGCTGCCCTGCAACTTGTCGGACCGTGAACAAGTGGACACGCTGCCAAAACAGGCCGAAGAGGCGATGGGGCAGCTCGATATTTTGGTCAACAATGCAGGCATCACCCGAGACAACTTGATGATGCGTCTGAAGGACGAAGATTGGGATACGCTTCTCGAAGTCAACCTGACATCAGCCTTTCGTTTGTCGCGTGCTTGCTTGCGGGGAATGATGAAGCGCCGCTTCGGCCGCATTATCGGCATTACCTCTGTGGTCGGTGTGACCGGGAATGCGGGACAAGCGAATTATGCGGCGGCAAAAGCCGGGATGATCGGCATGACCAAATCTTTGGCGCAAGAAGTGGCGAGCCGTGGAATAACTGTCAATTGTTTGGCGCCTGGCTTTATCGAAACGCCAATGACTGATGTATTGCCCGATGATCAGAAAGCCAAATTGCTTGAGAGTATCCCGGCTGGTCGCCTTGGAACAGGGGCGGACATTGCCGCCACAACTGTCTTCCTCGCATCCGAAGAATCCGGCTATATGACTGGCCAGACTTTGCATGTGAATGGTGGTATGGCTATGATTTAATTGAGGTTTTTATGCTAATCGGACTCATAAACGAAGGTCTGACGTAAAAATGTCAACAATCGCAGTTTGTGGGTGTTTTTCCCGAAAAAGTATGATACGACAGCCGCGAATTAACCACGAAACGGCTTGAATCCTTGCGATTCTCGCCATATCTACAATCTTTCATGGCCTTGAGACAGAGGCCCCTAACCACACCGAACATATTAAAGAGGGCAACATAATGAGTGATGATGTCATAAGCCGCGTAAAGAAAATTGTTGTGGAACATCTCGAAGTTGACGCTGAAAAAGTCCTCGAGAATGCAAGCTTCATTGATGACCTCGGTGCTGACAGCTTGGACACTGTGGAATTGGTCATGGCGTTTGAAGAAGAGTTCGGCATCGAAATTCCTGATGATGCAGCCGAAGCCATTCAAACTGTTGGTGATGCTGTCAAATTCATCTCCGAAAAATCTTAATTACTGTTAAGACCTCCTATAAATCCTGATGAGACGTGTTGTCGTGACAGGTATGGGGTTGGTGACGCCGCTCGGGAGCGGCGTCAATGCTGTTTGGGATAAGCTTACACAAGGCGATTCTGGGATCGGTGCGATTACGCGTTTCGATACGTCAGATCTTGTCTGCACTATTGCTGGGGAAATCCCCTTTGGGGACGGAACCGATGGAACGTTTAATCCTGACGACATTATGCCAGGTAAAGAACGCCGAAAGATTGATGACTTTATTCTTTATGGTATGGGCGCCGCAAAAGAAGCGATTGCGCAATCCGGTTGGCTTCCTGAAACCGATGAACAGCAATGCCGGACGGGCGTTCTTGTGGGCTCAGGCATGGGAGGTCTGCCTGGCATTGAAGCGGGCGCGATTACGCTGCATGAAAAAGGGCCGCGCCGCATCAGCCCTTTCTTTATTCCCGGACGCATTATTAACCTCGTGTCGGGACAGATCTCGATTGAATACGGTTATAAAGGGCCGAACCATTCAGTTGTGACGGCGTGCTCCACGGGTGCGCATGCTGTTGGTGATGCCGCGCGTCTTATTATGCTCGATGATGCAGATGTGATGATTGCCGGTGGAGCGGAAGGGGTGCTGTGTCGTTTGGCGATCGCGGGCTTTGCCGCATGTAAAGCGCTTTCAACTGGATATAATGACACGCCGGAAAAAGCCTCACGGCCTTATGATCAAGGCCGCGATGGTTTTGTCATGAGTGAAGGCGCGGGCATTGTCGTGTTGGAAGAGCTTGAGCATGCCAAGGCGCGTGGTGCGACGATCTATGCCGAGGTCACCGGTTACGGTCTTTCAGGAGATGCGTATCACATCACATCGCCAGCCGAAGATGGCAATGGCGGATACCGGTCTATGGAAATGGCGCTAAAGCGCGCCGGTCTGCAACCGGGTGACATCGACTATATCAATGCTCATGGCACGTCGACTCCGAAAGGGGATGAGATTGAACTTGGCGCGGTGGAGCGTCTCTTTGGCGATGCTGCGGCGAATATTTCGATGTCTTCGACAAAATCCGCGATTGGACATTTACTTGGCGCCGCTGGCGCTGTTGAATCCATTTTTTCTGTCATGGCGATGCACACTAATACCGCGCCACCCACTATCAATCTGGATAATCCCTCCGTTGAGACCAAACTTGACCTGGTTCCGCATCAGGCCCGTGAACGCGACATTAACGCGGTTCTGTCAAACTCCTTTGGATTTGGCGGCACGAATGCAAGTTTGATTTTCCAAAAAGCGCCGGTTTAAACTATTCTCAGAGACCGCCATAACGGGGCGGCACTGAGTAACGAGTAAGGGCCCGACCGTGGCGGACGAGAAAATCGCAGAATCTGAACACCAATCGGACATAGACCATCAGGATGATCCGAAACCGCCAAAAAACCGGGTGGTGCGGCTTCTGATCTACACCTTTGCGTTTCTGGCTGTGCTGGGACTTCTCGTGATGGGTATCGTTGCAGGCACATTTTATTACGCCAAAGACGCTTTTGAGGCTGAAGGGCCTTTGGCCACAGCAGAGACGGACGAGACAATCTATGTCCTGGAGCGTGGCAATGGCCTCTCACGGATCGCTGATGATCTTGAGCAGATGGGCCTTATTCGCAATAAATTGATTTTCCAGCTCGGTGTGCGGTTTTATGAAGGCCAAACGGACCTCAAAGCCGGGGAATATGCCATTCCCTCTGGCGCCAGTATGCAGGAGATCATGAACATCCTGCGTAGCGGGAAATCCATTCTCTATAAATTGACCATCCCTGAAGGTCTCACCACCGCCCAGGCCATGCGCCTTGTTGCGGCTGATGAAACCTTGCTTGGGGAGATGCCCGAAGAGATCCCTGCCGAGGGGGCTTTGCTTCCTGAAACCTATCTTTTTCAGCGCGGAACGACGCGGGCAGAGTTTATCAATATGCTGACGGAGGCACATGATTCGTTGCTCGCTGCGTTGTGGGAGGATCGCGCCGAGAATTTGCCTCTCAAAACCCCCTATGAAGCTGTGATCCTGGCGTCCATTGTTGAGAAGGAGACGGGACTTGCGGAGGAGCGACCGACGGTGGCGGGTGTGTTTATCAATCGTCTCAATCGCCCTATGCGCCTCGAATCCGATCCAACGATTATTTACGGCCTTACCGGCGGAGAACCGTTGGGGCGAGGCTTGCGTCAAAGTGAACTTAAGAAGCCAAATCCTTATAACACATACCAAATCGATGGTTTGCCACCGACCCCAATCGCTAATCCAGGACGGGATGCCCTCGTCGCGGTTTTAAATCCTCCTGAAACAAAAGCACTTTATTTTGTCGCGGATGGCACTGGCGGCCATGTTTTCGCCACGACTTATCGCGAACATCAGCGTAATGTTGCTGCATGGCGCCGAATTGAAAAAGAAAGAAAGCGACAAGGAAATAAGTGATTCGGGGCTCTCGTTGATGTAGACTGAGCGCATTCAGGTAAGGCAATTACGATGACTGACCACCTCTCCCCCGAAGAAGAATATGAGACTTATGAGTCTGATTCTGATGAGTTTTACGACGATGACGTTGATGACAATCAGATCAATGCAAGCGAGCGGATTTTCCGCAACTTTGTTTACTTCGGCATTATTATTTTAAGCTTTGTCACCACGCTTAGCTTGATTAGCGGCGCAAGTTCCTTCGAAGTGCTTGAGCAATTCCGCGTCCAATTTGCCACCGCAGCCTTTTGCCTTGTGACACTGGCGTTCGTTGTCCGCACCAACCATATGGCCTGGATGGTGGGCCTGATCATGTTGGCCATCAATTTGATGCCCATCTTAGGTCTGGCTGAAGACCCAGGTCGCCACATTACGCTGATGGCGGGGGATCTCTACCAGGGCATCTTGGCTTTAGCGCAATAAGACAACACAAAAGACGTTTTAAGACTTCTCTTTGACTTCCGGCGAATCCCGAGAGACATTCACCCATGCCTGATGGCGGGAATAATGGATCGATAAGGGACGCTCAATGCCACTTTCAAGTATGACAGGATTTGCCCGAGCCGCTGGCCATTTTGAGGCGTATTCCTGGAATTGGGAGGTCAAAAGCGTTAATGGCAAAGGTCTCGATATCCGTTGCCGCTTGCCTTACGGCTTTGAGGGATTAGAGCCGGAAATTCGCAAGCGGATCACCGCACAATTTGGGCGCGGAAATTTTCAGATAGGCTGTCACCTCTCACGGCACTCCGGTCAAGGCCAGCTCAGTGTCAATCGAGAGGCGTTGGATCAAGTCCTGGCAGCGATTTCAGATATTGACGCGAAGGTCAAGACGTCTCCCTCATCAGCAGATGGTATTCTGTCATTACGCGGCGTTCTTGAGCTTATTGAACCAGAAGAAACCGATGAGGAACAGGCAACGCGTGATGCGGCTGTTCTTGCGAGTTTTGATCAGGCGCTGACTCAATTGAAACACGTGCGGCTCGACGAAGGTGCGAAGATGAAAGGCGTGCTGGCAGAGGCTGTCACAAAGATTGAGCAACTTGCAAAAGCTGCGCATGATGTTGATGCGGCCCAGCCAGAGGTATTACGTGCGCGGCTTAAAGCGCAAATCGAAGAATTGATGCAAACGTCGCCTGCGTTACCGGAGGATCGCCTGGCGCAAGAAGCGGCGCTTCTTTTTACGAAAGCTGATATTCGTGAAGAGATTGATCGTTTGCAGGCCCATGTTACGGCGGCGCGTGATTTGTTGGCCCAGGATGACCCCGTCGGACGGAAGCTTGATTTCCTTATGCAAGAGTTTAATCGTGAGGCTAACACGCTGTGTTCAAAGGCATCGGATGTCGAACTAACCCAGATTGGATTAGATCTTAAAGCCGTGATTGATCAGGCACGTGAACAAGTGCAAAATATAGAATAGGACAGTATGCGGATGCATGTGCAACGACGCGGATTGATGTTGGTGTTATCCTCGCCAAGTGGGGCGGGGAAGACAACGTTATCTAAACGTCTGCTATCGAAAGACAATGACATCACAATGTCGATTTCAGCGACCACCCGTCCTCCGCGACCGGGCGAGGTGCATGGCCAAGATTATCTGTTTCTGCAAGAAGAAGATTTCCAAAAAATGGTGAGCCAAGGGGAGTTCTTGGAGCATGCAGTTGTGTTCGGCAACCACTATGGCACACCCCGTGGGCCTGTGGAACAAGCGCTTAAGACGGGACAAGATGTGCTTTTTGATATTGATTGGCAAGGGACTCAACAACTTGATGAAGCGGCGGGTGATGATTTGGTTAAAGTCTTTATTCTTCCGCCGTCGGGGAGTGTGCTTGAGGAGCGTTTGAAAACGCGCGCGCAAGACAGTGATGAAGTGGTGGCAGTGCGTATGGCCAAAGCAGCAGATGAAATCAGTCATTATCCGGAATATGATTATGTTATCGTCAATGACGATATCGATATTGCGGAGCAGGAGCTTGAATCGATTCTACGCGCCGAACGATTACGCCGGACACGGCAAGTGGGTTTGTCGGCTTTTGTGGCGGAGATAACAGGTTAATCATGACACCTGAAGACTTCGTGCTTAAGTATGAAGCTGCGTTAGCGACACAGGATTGGATTCAAGTTGCTCCCCTGATACATGAAAATGCCTGCGTGACGTTTTCCAATGGATCTGTGCATCGCGGAAAAACCGCTGTTGAAAAAGCGTTTCGGAAAAATTTTTCAAGCATTCAAAATGAGTCCTACAGGATGACTAACATTCATTGGGTGCAAAAGAGAGATAGTTTGGCTGTGTATTTATTTGAATTTCAGTGGTCGGGTGTGATGCAGGGTCAAAGCATTCGTGGGGCGGGTAAAGGGACCTGTGTGATCACAAAATTATCTGATGACTGGCGATTACTTGTAGAGCATTTAGGGCCCAATTCATAATATGTTTAAAGATTGAATTTCTAGTTTTAGGAGATGCTATGAGCAAAATATTGACTTTGCTTTTTACTCTGATCGCGAGTGCGGCTGTGATTTGGTATCTGTTGCTGATGGGTCAGTCATCCACAGCAGCCTATGACATGAAAAACCCTCAGACTCCGACAGATTCGCTCCTTACCGGTGGACAGCCGAGCAAGGGTGATCTTGCGAAAGTGCAAAGCAAAGGCTATCGCACGGTGATTAATTTGCGCCTGCCTAATGAGTTTGATGATTTCGATGAGGCAGCGGAGGTTGACGCCTTGGGCATGACCTATATCGAAATGCCGATTAATATGCGTGGTGACCTGAATGCACAGAGCGCGATACAATTTGATAAATTACTCACCGAGCTTCGGGGCCCTATCTACGCCCACTGCGGAACAGGTGATCGTGTCGGTGCGCTTTACGCATTACGGGCGCATCATGTGCAAGGAAAGTCTGCAGAAGAGGCAATCGCTATCGGCAAAACCGCTGGCCTCAATCGTCTCGAAGGCATGGTGCGTGGCATGTTGGGAGTGAGTGGCAGCGCTCATTGATGAAGCGCGTGCGCGATTTTTACGAACTCGTCGATGGATAAGGATTCCGCCCGGCGCGTTGGGTCGATGCCGAGCGAATGTAAGAGACCTTCCGCATCTCTTGTCACTTGCTTCAAGCTGGCACGCAGCATTTTACGGCGCTTCCCAAAGGCGGCAGCCGTTACCTTTTGCAAGGGGTCCATAAATGACACATCCAATCCGTCGCGTGGGATCAATTGTACGACGGTCGAGTTCACCTTTGGCGGCGGTGTGAATGCACGGGCGGGCACATCTAACATTTTATGTGTCCTGCAGCGCCATTGGGAGAGCACAGACAAGCGCCCATAGGTTTTACTTCCCGGTTTTGCGATGATGCGGTCCCCGACTTCTTTTTGAAACATTAAGGTGAGGCTATCAAACCAACAAGGATCACTGGTCAGCCATTTGATGAGCAAAGGTGTGCCTATATTATAAGGCAGGTTGGAGACTACTTTGGCAGGTGTCTGAGTGAGTAAGGCGCGTTCATCCACGTCAAGTGCATCTGCTTCTATGATTTTTAAACAATTGGGATAAGCGGTGGCTATATCATTGAGGGCAGGTAGAAACCGCGGATCGCGTTCAATAACGGTGACATTTGTCGCGCCTTCCATGAGGAGCCCGCGCGTGAGTCCTCCTGGGCCAGGCCCGATCTCGATCACTGGCGTATTGCCTTTGACGTTGGCCGCACGCGCAATTTTGGAGGTGAGATTCAGATCGAGCAGAAAATGTTGGCCGAAGCTTTTCTTCGCTGCGAGGTCATATGCGGCGATTACGTCGCGCAGAGGCGGTAACCCATCGGATGAGTGAGTGGTCATGCTGTGGCTCGTTGCGTTGCGATAAAATCTGCCGTTTGAATGGCGGCGATCAGACTGTCTGGACGCGCCTTTCCTGTACCGGCTAAATCAAAGCCCGTTCCATGATCAGGCGATGTGCGCACAATCGGAAGACCAAGGGTGATATTGACACCACCATAAAAGTCGAGAGCTTTGAGGGGAATCAACGCTTGGTCATGGTACATGCACAACACAGCATCATATTGGTTGCGGATATCTGCAGCAAACACGGCGTCTGCAGAAATGGGGCCAATGACTTCAACCCCTTTGTGCTGCAGGTCTTTGATGGCTGGGCGAATGATCCGGTCCTCTTCATCGCCAAATTTTCCGTCTTCCCCGGCATGCGGATTAAGGCCCGCGACGGCAAGGATAGGCTTTTGAATGCCAAAATCTGTTTGCAGACTCCGCGATACGACTTCACCTGCTTGACTTATGGCTGCAGTGGTGAGGGCGCGTGGCACATCGCGCAACGCCATATGGACCGTGACGGGTGCGACACGTAATCCTTCTATCGCCAACATCATAACACTTGTCGGTGACTGCGTGAGATGCCCTAAAAACTCCGTATGGCCTGGAAAATGAAATCCTGCGTTTTGCAAGCTGGCTTTGTGAATTGGGTTAGTGACTATGCCGCGCGCATGACTCTTCTGCACGTAAGCGACAGCATCACTGATAGAGCGTAATATTGCCTCTGCATTGTTAGAATTTGGCGCTCCCCATTCCACGTTTTCAGTGAGAGGTGTGTGTATGATGGGAAGGGTTTCTTCGAAAACATCATTGGCGTCTTCAGGGGACTGTATGCGTGTGATTGGACAGTCAATGTGCAGTGTTGTTGCGACATGCTCTATATGATCGACATCAGCGAGAAAGCAGAAGGGCGCTAATGCTAGATCATGCCGTCGTGTCCATACGTGTGCCGTCATTTCAGGGCCAATACCCGCAGGGTCCCCCATGGTGATCACCAGGGGAGGGTTGCTAGACGCAGGCATGTTGCTTAACCCTTCTTACGCAAGATGCGCGTTGACCTTAGCGCATCTCAATTGTTGCATCGCGTCGCAAGTCACGAAGGTGGCGGCGTGCGAGCATCGACAATTGTTGATCATACAAGCGGTTTTCAATTTGCTCACGCGAGGGCAAACTGCTGATTTGGCCCGTATCTTCGCGCTCGCACACAATTAAAATATGTAGGCCCGCTTCGGTGCGCACTGGCTCACTTGATTGTCCGGCTTTCAATGTCGCAACGGCTGAGCGAAAACGGCCGGCAAGGTCACTGACCATGACACGTCCGAGGGAAGAGGCTTGGGCACCTCCCACTGAGCTTGCCGCTTCCTCAAGGTTTGTACAGCCATTCAATTGACTGCCAATTTTCAAAACGCCTTCCCGCGCCTCTTCGACAGTATCCGCATCAGCGTCTTGCGTAAGTGGAATCATGATTTGCCGAACATCGATCTTTGATTTCAATGGATCGGCGCCACCGACCACACGGCGTTCACGTAATGCCAGGATGTAATATCCCGCAAGTGTCCGGATAGGGGAAGATAACTGACCTGGTTTGAGGTTTTGAATGACAGCTGACAATTCGGGCGCTAACTCATCATCATGTATCCAACCGATGTCGCCCCCTTGGGCGGCAGAAGCAGACGAGCTGAATTGTTGGGCGACTGCACTGAAAGGAACGCCTTGCTGCATTTGCTGAATCAATTGCAGACCGCCTTGGCGCACATTTTCTTCTTGGCCGGCATTCGGAACCTCAAGCAAGATTTCAGACACAAGATATTGTGGTTTGTTCGCACTGGTGACGAGACGATTGAGGACGTGATCAATCTCATCCTCGGTGACGCTGACACGTGAGGCGAGAAGACCATTGACAACACGGTTCCATGCCAGCTCTGCTTCAATCTGTTTACGGAGGGTGACAATGTTAATGCCATTTTGTTTGAGTGAATTTTCAAGGACATCAGGACGGATATTGTTTTGCTCGGCTAATCGTGTAATCGCCGCATTCACCTCGTCTTCGTCGATATCCACTTCGTATTTCGTGGCTTCTTGAAGTTGCAGTTTCTCATCTACAAGGGCTTGCACGACTTGTCCCTGCAGGCGTTGGATGATGTCTTGTGTTGGCTGCATATTGGAAGAACTGAGAACGAGTCCCATGCGTTGTTCAACATCATAGGTCGAAATGACTTCATCATTCACGATTGCGGCAATTCGCTCAACGGTTTGCGCGTGAAGCCATGATGGGATGGTCATGGTCATCAGGATTGCACAGAGGGCGCCAGTCACGATTTGCGAAAAGAGAGATGATTTCAAGTACATCGGGGGTATGTGCATAACGATATCTACCAATAGAGTTACTGCGACAGATGCTCCATATAAGAGCATCAATCTGGCTGAATTATGTCACTTTTTCGGACCGCAGAACAGTGAAAAAGATTTATTAAACAATAACTTGAAAGATAACACTGTTGCGATCCCTAAGTTCTGAAGCCGAGAATACCCAATTACGGAACGGAATCAACCTTGCTTTCAAGTGGCTTAAGTGAGGGCTAATTTAGTGTTTTGAGTATCAGGTTAAAGAAGATCGAATCACTCGGCGTGATGTCCCGGTCACGATAAAATTGCCGCCGAAAGTTCATCGAAAAGATTGTACACTCATCCTCATAAGTAATGCCAAAGTTGTTTGTTAGCGTGAGATCGTTCTTAATATCACGCCTTAATCCAGCGTTGACATGCCATTCCTTAGTCAGATTAAGGCGCCCAAACATAACCACGCTTTCTCGCTGTTTAATACTTGAAGTTTTGATTTGGTCGCTTTTGGTGTAACGAGCCCGCGCTATAACACGCCAATATTTGGCGTTTATATCAATATCATTTCGCCTTAAACTCCAATCGTCAGGATCAAGACGAAATCGGGATGATATATCAATATTTTTATTTGGTGCGAATTTAACTGTGCCAACATAATCGGATTGTGAGTCTGCAAGACCTGTTTCGGGGCTGAACGGAGAATCATCATCGAACCGATAAGATCGGCCAAGCATAGCTGAGATTTCGCCGCCCTTATTCCAGTACGCACCAGCCTTGACACCTACATTGAGCCTTTCACCATCTTCCCACATATCATAACCAGGATATTTATTCGGTGAGAAAAGATTTGTCGTATCAAACTCCAGGGTTTGGCTGTCTTCGTTAGGAATGTCATCATCATTCCCACCTGTCGAACTTACGACCGCTTGAACGATAGGCTCGATGATATAATGTTTGTTACCGCCGTCTTTGATAAATGGCCAACGCCATTCTATGCCAGCGGTCGGCAGAGCGCGTGCGATTGTCTCACTATCTTCAGGAAGGGAAGGCAAGTGAGCCGGGTTCACATCTGTTGTATGATAAATGTCGCCTCTGACATTGATAAAGGGTTTAATGACCTGGCCCCTCTTTGTCGTGAAGGTTCGCTCCCAGTCAGCGCCTAATGATATACGGCTACTATCTGCTCCTTCAGTTCTCTGCAGCACCAATGCGCTTGCGTCAAAGTTTATGCGTCCCCATCCATCCGTTTCATAGACATAACGGCCTTCAACCATCGGCAAGACGATAGGCGTTAATCCTGCTTTATCGTTTGCGCGTAATCCCTGAAAGTAAAATGCCTGACTGTAAACGTAATTTCGATCATCGACACCAAGTGCGAAGAGGCGCGTTTCAAGATCCACTTCGTTGCTGAAACTGAAACGTCTGAGGTACGTATCGTCATTCACAAGTTCAACATCAAAACCGTATGACCAATTATTATTATGTTGGAAGCGGCCCGTTCCAAAGAGATGCCCTCGTAATTCATTATCCCCTGTTTTTATATTATTGTCTGTACGCACTTCGGCATCCAAAATGCTGCCTTCGAGTGTCATTTCTCCATTCCGAAACTTCTGCCGCCATTCGCCTTTTAGAACAGTCCCGTCTTCACTGGTGTACATAGGTGCGACAGTTAAGTCGTAATGTGGAGAAAGCGCAAAGTAGTAGGGTTGCTCATAGACGAAACCTATATTTTCTGAATCGCCTATTGTCGGGAAAAGAAAACCAGATTTCCGTTTAACGGAAGGGTCAGCATGTGAAAAGTAGGGAATATAAAGGACCGGCACACCAAACAATTCAAGGAAGGCATCGCGGTAGGTGACGCGTAATTTCTCTTTATCCTGTGTGATACGGAAAGCTTTGACTTGCCAAATGGGGGTTTTTGTTTCGCCTGCGTCATTACAGACATCACATGCAGTATAGACGGCCTTTGAGATCTTATTGACGACGCCATCCCGCCGCGTCATGCGATTGCCAACGATCCGCGCGTTTTCTTGTAAGACGGCTTCAAACGAGTGAACCACACCGTTCTTCATCTCATCAGAAAGCTCGGCATTTTTAGCAAAGATAACCTCACCGCTTGATTCTAAGATGGAGACATTCCCTTCGATTGTGACACGATCTTCGTCTTGATAATATGTCAGTGTGTCAGCCCGAAGGATTCGGTCTTTATCTGCGAGTTCAACATTCCCGGCTGCTTCAATAATATTCTTTTCTTGATCATAAGTGACTGTATCAGCCTGTATGAGGACAGCACCCTCTGAAAGAGGGCCGGACCCTGATTCTACTGTGAAGGACGTTTCTGTCTCTTGAGCGGAAGCGCTTGGTCTTTGTCTAAAAGTATCTGAGGGGAAGGGTTCATTGAGGTCGTCAAAAATTGAAAAATTGTCATCGGCAAACTCAGGAAATTCGTCATTCTCTTCTGTGTAGCCTTTGAGAGAGCTATGGATGAGTAAGAAAACGCAGAGCGCGGTTCCTGTCATACCTCGCATGGTTCTTCTATTCCCTTGAGACAAATTCCCCCAACGCGTCATATTTCTAACCGTCCTCCATATGCAACAATGTTGCAATTCCAAGTAGCAGGGCGATGATTGTCGGTATCCAAGCCGCGAGTAAAACGGGTAAATTGCCCGCAAGTCCTAGGGCACGTGAGACATCTGACGCAAAATACAAGAAAAACCCGAATAACACCCCAACGATGATCAACCTGCCGATACCTCCCAAACGAGTCAAGCGTAAAGAAAAACTCGCTGCAATCAAGACCATAGCACATAAAAGGACCGGTGTGGCGAGGACGGATTGAAAGTGTAATCGGTGGCGTATGGCCGTAAATCCAGCTGCTTCTGCCACCTGAATAAATTTTGGCAGCTCCCAGAAAGACATCGTGTCGGGATTGGCAAAACTGTCTTGAATCTGGGTTTTTGTCAGGGTTGTACTGATCTGATAGGTATCATGATAAACGGTTGGATTCGAGCCTTCCGTCACCTGGGCATTTTTCAGATGCCAAAAACCATTCTTGAGTTCGGCGGTTTCCGCATCAATACGGCCAATCCATTCGTCCGTGCCCTCAAAATTAAAGATGATGACGTTTCGAAGAATTGTGGCGCGGCCATCGGCCTGAAGGGCATGAATCACGGATTGTGATTCGGGGGTGCCTTGCCTCAACCACAGGCCATCTTCAGAGACATCAAGCAGGCTTTCCGTACCGGACGAATAGCTCGTTTTTAATTGTTCAAAACGTTTAAAAAGGGATGACGATATGGGGTTATAGATCGTCACGATAAAAACGCCCGCTAGGAAAGACACAAGTAATGCAGGCGCGAGGAACTGCCATACCGAAACACCTGCGGCCCTGACGATGATCAGTTCATGATTGCGTGTGAGTTGGGTGAAACTGAAAATAGCCCCAAACAGAAAAATAAATGGAAGAATTTGGCCCATCAGATAAGGCGTCTTAAAGAGACCCATGACAACCATCGACATAAACGTCACATCTGCCTTATCGGCAAATCGGCGGAGCGTTTCGACGAGATCAACGAGGAAAACCAGTGCTGTCAGGCAACCGCCAATCA
>JANQLI010000266.1 GCA_028280675.1 Alphaproteobacteria bacterium | reverse complement strand
GCATCCGCTGTTGCGCTGACCTTCGCAGTATCAAACCAGTCCTTGGGCAGTTCATCCTGGCAATCATTGCAATATTTGCCCTCAAAGATCCCCATTTTGAGCATCTCTTTCGGGGACAGAGCAGGCGTAAACCCATCCATAAATTCTGACCCTAGCGGGGCAATAAGCCGATAGCGGTAATCCGATTGCATACGGTCGTTAACCACGATCATATCGCCAACTGTGTAACGCTTCGCCATAAACACCACTACGCATGGCGCTGGCCTTTGGATGAGCCATAATTGCGTTTAGCGTTGATCTTTCCCGCCACCTCCGGTCAAATGAGATGCGATTCACTCTGAATAAGGACAGATCCTGTGTTTGAAGATATTGCCGGAACGCTTATCACCGCACTCACCGATGCTGTCTTTAGTCAAATCATTCTTTTCGGAACGCCGGTCGAATGGATCGTTCTGTGGATGGCGGTCCCCATGCTTGTCTTCACGGTGTATTTTGGATTTATCAATATACGGAGCTTCGGCCTTGCCTGGGATATTGTCAAAGGGCGTTACACAGCCCCCGATGCGCCAGGCGAAGTGTCACAATTTCAAGCGCTGACAACTGCGCTTTCCGGGACGGTCGGACTCGGCAATATTGCGGGCGTGGCGATCGCCATCTCGATTGGCGGACCGGGCGCGACGTTCTGGATGATTATCATCGCGTTTTTTGCGATGTCATTGAAATTTGCCGAATGCACCCTCGGGGTGAAATACCGCACCATTTTGCCGGATGGGTCTGTCTTCGGTGGGCCGATGTATTACCTGCAGGCGGGTCTTGCCGCACAAAACTGGCCGCGCCTTGGCAAAGCCCTCGCCCTGGCCTATGGCCTCCTTGCCATCCCCAGCCTGTTGCAGCTTGGGCAAGTCAACCAATCCTATAGCCAGATCAGTTCTGTGATTGGCATTGATTTTCCGTGGGCTTTTGGGATCGCGCTGGCCATCGCCACCGCCCTTGTGATCATTGGTGGCCTGCGTGAGATCGCGGCAGTGACCAGCCGCCTCGTGCCTTTCATGTGCGCCATCTACATTCTGGCGGCGCTGATCATTCTGGTGACCCATGCAGGCGCCATCCCAAGCGCGTTTGCGGCAATTTTTCAGGGGGCATTTAATCCAGAAGGCGTGGCAGGCGGTGTGGTCGGTGTCTTTGTGATTGGCATGCGCCGGACTGTGTATTCCACCGAAGCTGGGCTTGGCACATCCACCATGGTCCATGCAGCAGCGAAAACAAAAGAGCCCGTCTCCGAAGGCCTGGTGGCGTTGTTTGAACCTTTCATTGACACCGTTGTCATCAGCACGATGACAGCGCTGGTGATTATTGTCACTGGAGCGTATCAAATTGACGGGCTCAATGATATTCAGATCACCTCGGCCGCATTTGGCAGCGTCATTAGTTGGTTCCCTATTATTCTAGCGATTGCGGTCTTGCTTTTCGCTTTTTCGACCATCATTTCGTGGTCCTATTATATTAGCCGCGTTTGGTCGTATTTCTTTGGCTATTCCACTCTCTCGCTGCGCATCTATCAAGGGGTCTTTTGTATTGCCTTGATCCCTGGCGGCGTTCTATCGGTGCAACAAGTGTTTGATCTGCTCGACAGCTTTTTCTTCCTGATGGCTGTGCCAAATGTGATTGGGTTGCTGATCATGGCGCCCGTGATCAAACGCGACCTTGCAGATTATCTCGCCCGCATCAAATCCGGCGCCATAAAGAAACACGCTTAAGTTTATTCGGAATAGCGCAGCACCATATCGCGCAAACTGACGACACCAATCGCATGGCCGTTCTCCAGAACGACGGCACGATGGGAATCAAAGCGCGACAGCAAG
This sequence comes from Alphaproteobacteria bacterium, assembly GCA_028280675.1. Classification (GTDB taxonomy): domain Bacteria; phylum Pseudomonadota; class Alphaproteobacteria; order SMXP01; family SMXP01; genus JANQLI01. The sequence goes on along the minus strand of JANQLI010000266.1, from coordinate 8,781 downwards.
CGAATGGCATAGCGAATATTCATTTTTGCATCAAGCGTGAGCGCAGGCTTGGTCATGATCTCATAGGCATTCACTCGATCAGGCGAGAGATTGGGTTCAATAACCTTTGTTGCAATATCATTGACTGTGATCAGGCCATACTCATCAAAGTCCCCGCGACGCTCAACAATAAGAGCAGAAATATCGTTGCGCCGCATATGCTCAACCGCCTGGGATACCGTCGCAAGCCCCGCAATGGTTTCAAGCTCTGGCGTCATCACGTCTTTCACGGATACATAGGTCTCAGTCATATCTGATCCTCAATCTCTTCCTTAATTGCATTGAGCTGTGAGCTAAGACCCACAGCATCTTCAATATCCACTTGAAAGGCCACACCCGCACCTGACGTTTCGCTCAACGCGCCACATTTCGAGATGCCCTCTAAGATGGCGCGGCTGAGGTGCTGTTCGACAATGAACAAAATGACATCCACTTGCCCTTCGAGCGTTAAACCAAAAAAGGTTTTCGCTGGCCTTAATCCTTCCCCGCGAGCGCTTTTAATCACGGTCGCTCCCGTCGCGCCCATTTCGCGCGCATGCTCCACCACCTTTTCGGTGATGTCATCGGCGACCATCGCGATAATCAATTTAAACTTCATGGCGGTTCCTTCACCTCCTATGATAACACGATCTCAAGATCGTCCAAACTCAACTCCGCCCGCGCCATTGCGACAATTGCGCATATCCCATCACCGTAATCATCGGGAAGAGGCTAGCGAGCGCGATTAATCCAAATCCATCAATGAGAGGGCTGCGGCCTGGAACGGTTGAAGCCAAACCCAAACCAAGCGCCGTGACAAGGGGAACGGTCACAGTGGATGTCGTCACCCCACCACTGTCATAGGCAAGCGGCACAATCATCTTTGGCGCAAACATGGTCTGCACCACCACAACCACATAGCCGATCATCATATAGAGCGCGAGCGGCGTGCCGGTTACAATACGGAACGCCCCTAATGCAATACTCAGCGCCACCCCAATCGCCACGGCAATACGCAAGGCCCAAGGACTGAGCGCCCCGCCCGAGGCTTCATTTGCTTTCAGCGACACAGCAATCAGCGACGGCTCAGCCACTGTGGTCGAAAATCCGATGGCTGCAGCGAACAGATAGACCCAGTAATATTGCCACCACTCAAACGTCGTGTCCGCAGCCACGACCTGACCGGCGATGAAAGATGGATTGGTGAGCTGCTGCGCCATCAAATCGCCAAGGGGGAAGAGCGCTTGCTCTAAGCCAATGAGAAAAAGCGCGAGCCCCGCAATCACATAGACAAACCCGAGCGCCACCTTCTTGAGATTGGTGATCGGTTCGCGCACGACGACATATTGGAAGAACACTAACAGCCCGCCAATCGGCAGCACATCGCGTATGGTGAGCGCGAAGGTGGTGACAATGCTCCAGAGAAAATCCGCCATCGCCTACACCACCATGCCGTACATCAGAACAAAGGCGATGGGAAACAGGCTGGCAAAGGCAATTAAGCCAAAACCGTCAATCATCGGATTGCGCCCTTTAATCACCGTGGACAGTCCAATCCCGAGCGCCGTCACCAAGGGCACGGTAATGGTCGAGGTCGTCACCCCACCGCTATCATACGCAACGCCAATAATCGTCTCCGGCGCGAATTGGGTCAGCAACACGATCACCAAATAGCCGCCCATGATAATAAAATGAATCGGCCAGCCTTTGAGAATGCGCAGCACACCCACCACAAGCGAGAGGCCAACCGAGACGGCGACGGTCAACCGCAGGCCCAGCGCATAATTTGCTTGGGCCGTTGCATTATCGGCCACCATCCCCGCACCCGCGCTAATCCGCGCGGCTTCCTGGGACACGGCGATCAGAGCCGGTTCCGCCACCGTCGTGCCAAACCCAAGCGCAAATGCGAACACAAGCAGCCACACCACATTGCCAAGGCGTGCGAAAGCCGCGGCCATATTCTCGCCAACCGGAAAAAGGCTCAATTCAAGGCCTTGGATGAAGAGCGACAGCCCGATCACGACGGTGACCAAACCGACCAGGATTTTACCGGGCTCTGGGAAAGGCTGTTGTAAGACCGCGAGCTGAAAAAACAGAACCACAAGGATAATCGGCGCCAAATCCCGCAAAGCGTCTTTTATGGTCTCAAGAAAAGCTTTCATTGGCCCTGTTATTCAGTGCGGGTGAAGAGAGACACCTTTGACAGAATCAGTACGCAAAACTTAGGAAAGCCTTTTGGAGCAGTCAATGAGGCATATCGCCCTTGTCAGGTCATAAATATAGCCACAACAGTCCGCAAGACTGATGCGAACAAGGTCAATCGCGGAGGTATTCATATGTCCTCTTCATTCCCCTCCTGATCACTCTCATCATATGTTTCACGAGCTGCACCGGCACTTACAAGACTTGTTGGTGTGACAAAATTGGGGGTGCAATCCCCCCTATACGGCCCTATAATTTCAGACAGTTGAAGGATGAGAGGTGCATCATGGCCCGGAATACAGAACACAATATGCTTGCCACAACAACGCCAGATGATGAGGCGCGGCAACGTTTTATCCTCGCAGCAAAAAACCATCTTGGCGGTGTCCTGCGTCCACAGTTGCGCAAAGTGTATGACGAGAAAGCAAAACCCGCCTACGTAAGCCGGACCGGACATGAACCGGCGACGGCAGAAACCATCGGCGAGGCGCTGTATGACAATTCCATCTTTCAGGCCTGGTCCGCGCTCTATCGCGCGTCTCAGGAACGGATGTGGCAATCGGTCAAAACACCCATTGACCGCGAGCGCGATCAACTCGAACAGCGCTATAGCGATCACGCCGCCAAGGCCAAAGGCTCTCTTAAGTTAAATGACAAACTGCAAGCGCCGATTGAAATGCAAAAGATCAATGTTCACCTGCAACCTGGTGGCTATACGCTGGATGAAGGGCCGAACGATATTATGGCGGGCGCCCTTTATGAAGCGGGCGGACGCCTTTATTCGCAAGGAGAAGGGATCGGCACCAAAGAGAGCAAAGCAGAATGCGTCATGCGGTTTCTGAAAGAGTTTGCGCCTGATCTCAAACCCACGCGCATTCTCGATTTCGCCTGCTCCGCCGGATCATCCGTCACGCCTTATGCGCTGGCCTTTCCTGACGCAGAGGTCCATGCATTAGACATTGGCGCTGGCCTACTGCGCTATGCCCATGCCCGCGCCGAAGCTCTCGGCGCGACCGTGCACTTTCATCAAGCAACTATTGAAGACAACGGCTTTGAAGATGAAAGCTTCGACCTCATTATTTCCCACAATGCCATGCATGAGATTTCGCAAGACACACAACAAAAAATGATGCGTGAATCCTATCGCCTGTTAAAACCGGGCGGCGTGTGCATCCATCAAGACGTGCCGTTGCGATTTGAGAATTTGGATGACTTTCTCAAAGTTCTGTATAGCTGGGATGAGTTCTTTAACGGTGAGCCCTTCTGGTCGGCTTATGGCACGAATGATTGTCAGGCGATGATGACAAACGCAGGCTTTACAGACGACAATATTTTTGTCGGTCCGTTTGAGCAAATCGATAAATCCTTCAGTTGGTATCTTGCCGCTGGCCGCAAACCACAATAAGGAAAACACACTGATGGCTGAAAAATTAGGCGGCGATCCCATCGCTGCATTCGAACGGCAACCAGCGTTTTTTGACGATCCTGCGGTGGATCGTTTGATGCATATGTTTTTAGCGCTGGCGGAGGAAGTTGCGGTGACGTCGGAACGTCTCGACACCCATGAAAAGATTCTTGCCGCAAAAGGTCTTATTACTGCGGACGAGTTTGCAACCTATGAACCCAGCCCAGAGGAACGCGGCCAACGGGTTGCGAACCACAAAGCCTTTGTCGCCCGTCTTCTTGATGTCATCCAGCAAGAAATTAATAAATCCGGTTAAGCGGATGCTTTTTCTTGGGCGGCGATGGCCTCTTCATCAAGGTCATAAGGAATCAGAAACAGGCAACTGATAATCGTCAAGATCATCGGTAAAACCGACACGGACAATCGGATGGCGAATAAGGCGGAGTCAGGTTGCGCGACAGACCCGCTGGTCGATTCAACATATCCCATGGCGCCAAGGAAGATGCCTGAAATGGCCGCGCCAATGGCAAAAGCAAGTTTTTCAGCCGACGTATAAATCCCTGCAAAAACGCCCTCCCGCTTCATACCAGAGCGCACCGCATCATAGGCGATTGTATCAGGCAACATAGCTTGCCCCATCAACAACATGCCGCCAGATCCCGTTCCGGCAATCAGGCCGCGTAAATAAAATTGCCAATCAGGATTATCGGAAGAGGCAAAGAACCAAGAAATGGCAATGAGTGCATAAATCGCACTCGCCGCCACATAAACAAAAACCTTGCCTCGCTGACGCGACACCCATAGCCAGAAAGGCGTTGAGGCAAAAATCATAACACTTGAGCAAAGCACATAGGTGCCAAGAAACTCATAGTCGCGCCCCAATATTTGCACGACGAAATAGGCCATCACCGCCTGGCCGACCGCCAATGCAAACAATTGGAAAAACTTCACGGAGATCAATAAGAAAAATGGTTTGTTCTGCAAGAGGATGCCGAACTGCTCACGGACTGGTAAATGGGACACGGCTTCACGCTCTGTCGCCCGTGCATTTTTGGTTGCGAAGAAACACACAATCGATGTTGTCAAAATAACCAATGCCAAAATAACCGACATCGCGCCATGACCATCACGCCCACCGCCAAGGTTTTGCACAAGGAATGGCGCAGCAAACCCACCAAGAAGCGTCCCAATGGCAATCGCATAAACACGAAACTGCACCAGGTAAGACCGTTCATGATAATCATTGCTCATCTCAGCCGGCATCGCCATGTAAGGCACGTTAAAAATCGTATAGCCTGTGGAGTAGAGAAGCGAGAAGAGCAGCATAATCAGCACGGCTGCACTGGTTTCTTCTAAACTTGGTGCATGAAATAATGCGTAGAAAGACAGCGCACAGATGATACCGCCAACAAAAATATAAGGCCGTCGGCGTCCCCACCGGCTGCGCGTTTTATCCGAGATAATCCCCATGACCGGATCTGTCACCGTGTCATAGATTTTCGAGGTCAACAGAATTAAACCGCCCGTCGCAGCCGCAATGCCGAGAAAGTCAGTCATGAACCGCAACAACAGAAAATTTGTCGTGTTGAACATCACGGAGATGCCCAACGTTCCGACCCCCCATCCCAGTGCAAGTGAAAAAGAGATTTGGCGCTCAGCCGTTTTCATCGCTTTGCCTTCCGTATTCTGAATGAATGCTGTTTTTGTTTTATCTTACTCAGGAATGCCTTCGAAAGCGATGACATCAAACTCGCCGATGCCTTCGCGCAGTTTACGCGATTCCGCATATTCGGGTGAGTTCCAGAACTGACGGGCCTTATCGATATTTGGCCACTTCGACACAATGATACTTTGGTAAGGGTATTCCCCCTCGAACTGTTCGTATTGCGCGGTGAAAGCGATATATGCGCCTTGATACTTTTCATAGACGGGCGGAAGCGACTGGGCATAGGGCATGAGGTCTTCCCGGTTATAATTTTTCCCCATCACAACCATATACCCCGGCCGTGCTTTGTCTTCTTCGGCCAAAGCCGTATCCGGAGTCGTGCGCCCAAAAACGAAACCGATGACAAATGCAATACAAACAACAAGAACGATACGCATCCGTGCGTCCCTCCCAATATCTTTCCTTGCAATTGAACCTACCCGGAATAAACTTCTTTGCACAGAGCCATTTTGTTAGACAACTCGAATTTGTAGGACTGCCTGCAGGCAAGAGTTATTTTATGGCCCCGCCATCAGCATGGAGACACCCAATGAGGCACCACTTTTCTATATGGACATATCTCTGTCTCAGCTTTGTTGTTTTTGGATTGGCCGCAGGCAGCGCAGAAGCGCAATCGGACCGGCTCGACCCGAACACGCCCGAAGACGCCATCCAGATTCGGCGCAAAGTCACATGCGGCTCTTTAGAAGATGCACAAAGGCGTTATGCCATTTGGGAAGGCCAAGGCTATAGCCGTGTGCAAGGCGAGCGCGATCGGCTGCTGTTTAAAGTCGTGGGGATCAACACCCGCCAATGCACCACGAAAACGGACCCCAAGCGTGGAGAGGGATTCCGCAGTGTCTCACGCGAGGTGATGCTTTATCTCGATCCTGAAACAGGTGACATATTACGCACCTGGGACAATCCGTTCACTGGCGAAACCGTTGATGTCATTCATGTCGCCAACGATCCTGTCAATATGCGTGAACCCATGTACCCGTACACCAAAGACGGCAAAGGGATCAGCATAAACGGAAAAGTCGTCGGCGATCTATTTCTCACAACGTCCGAAGTGCCGCTCTTTTACAGCAATCCTCTTGGCGGTGAATTCCAGCAATATGTCGGCGGAGCCTATCAAGCCATTGAGATGTTCAATGATTATTTGGATGCAGACGCTCTGCTGGATCGCAATCAACGTCAATCACCGCGCCTCTATTTGTCTTGGGCGCGTGTCTCGCAATGGCTTCCATGGATGGAAATGGGCAGCCGTCCGGGTCAAATGATTTTCCATACACGCGGCTACAGCGTTGACGACGAAAGCGAAATGCCAGAGGTTCTGTTGAACGAACTCAAAGCAAACTATCCAGAATATCTGACGCCGCCGCCAGTGGATGACTCGCGGCCGAACGAAACCAGTTGGACTTTCTTTAAGAAAGTGCTGTCCGAGCGGATGCAAAACGAAGCTGACTAGGCGTCGCTACACCAAGCGGATGGAATGCCCGCCATCCACCGGCAACATCACGCCGGTGACGAAACTGGAAGCATCACTGGCGAGCATAAGCAAAGGCCCATCCAATTCATGCAGTTTGCCTTCACGGCGCGGCGGTGTGCGTTTCACATAGGCTTGCCCTTGCTCGCTATTCAAGAAAAAGTCATTCAGCTCAGTACGGAAAAAACCGGGGCAGAGCGCATTCACCCGTATGCCATATTGGAAAAGCTCTGTCGCCATCGACCGGGTGAGTTGCACCACCCCTCCCTTCGCACTGGAATACGTGGATTGATTGGGAAAGACGCTCAAACCCAATATCGACGCGATATTGATGATTGACCCTGCAATCCCCTCGTCCACCATACGTTTGGATGTCATATGACCAATGCGCCAGACGGCTTTGAGGTTAACGTCCATCACAAAATCCCAATTGTCTTCGCTTGTCTCTAAAAACGGTTCCGTCTTCTCCACACCAGCATTGTTGACAACGATCTGCAGAGGACCACAAGCCTCTTCAGCTTTTGCAAGTCCCGCTTCACAGCTCTGCCGGTCCGCCACATCCATCGGCACGGCATGCGCTTTTAAACCGGCGTCTTTGAGTCCATCGGCAAGCGCTTCAATACGCTCCACCCGGCGCGCCGCTAACACGACCTCCGCACCAGCCTGTGCTAATGCCTTGGCAAATTGCGCTCCAAGGCCACTGGAGGCGCCGGTCACCAGCGCCGTCTTCCCGGTGAGATCAAACAGATTCATAAATGGTCTCCTTCTTCACTCTGCGAAGCTAACACAGTTGGAACGAAACGGAATGAATTTCAAAATATCAAATTCCATGGAATTATGTATGCTCAATCGTTCAAAGGCGATGCACCCAGTGCGACATATCGTCAACATTTATTGACAGGACGCCTCTAAAAACGCATGTTTGCGCGGGAAACGCCATGTCTCAAAACGTGCACTATACACCATGCCTCTTCAGAGGGCGCAAGCCTGCGGCCATACTTGCGGCCTGCAGTCTCCTTTTACATATTGCATTGCGCGTGTTTCATATAGGACCGCAAGCCACTGTTGATGACATGGCTTTGGCATCTCATTGCGCGCCGATTATCGCCCTGCATAGGAATGTTAATCACGATGCTTTACACAATGACAGCGCGCCAGATGATCATCCGCAACAATCACCGCTGACCTTTTGTCCTCTTTGCACAAAACTTAGCAAAACGCCACTGGCCATACTGCCACAGGGATTCATCGAGCTCCTGACAGGTGTCACGCAAGATTTTGTAAAACCGCGTGACGTCATCCTTACGCAATTCGAATCACGGCGCAACCCACAAACCCGCGCGCCTCCTCTACCCTCATAACGCCCTTGCACGGCTTACGGGGATAGGTCGTGTCATTCACTGAAAAAATAATTGCAGACCGCAACACCTTGATGTGCGCGACCGTCTGCGTATGAGGAAAATAAAATGACTCTGAAATCAAAACTCATCATCAGCACTTGCCTGATGCCTGCGGTTGCTTTAACAACGCCGCTTCACGCCGCGGGGAATAGCGCCGTAGATGAAATCGTTATCGTTGGCCATCAAACAACAGATCAGATGGCCCGCACTATTGACCCACGGCACGTGGCGGTGACAACACCCGACATGGCTGACCTTGTGACCTATGTTCCCGGCGCGAATGTCGCAACCAACGGACCTATAGCGGGCCAAGTACAATATCGCGGCATGAACGGACCGCGGATGAAAGTGCAATTGGACGGCATGTATTTTAATTCGGGCGGCCCGAACCTGATGGACCCGCCTTTGCATTATATGCCGGAACCCATCTTGGATAGTTTAAGCGTGGTGCGCGGTATCGCCCCTGTCAGCGCGGGCACGTCTATCGGCGGCATGGTCAAAGCCACGGCGAAGTCTAGTGCATTCAGCTCAAGCGCAGACATGGAACTGCAAACAGACCTTA
>JANQLI010000257.1 GCA_028280675.1 Alphaproteobacteria bacterium | reverse complement strand
ATCGGTGAGAATTTCCTGATAGCCGGTCATCGCCGTGTTAAAACAAACTTCTCCGACGGCATGTCCCACGGCGCCCAAGCCGTAGCCGCGAAATAGGGTGCCGTCGCTCAAGATCAGAGCTCCGGTGACCGGTGGCTTATACATTGCACTCTCTTTTATGTTGGTATGTGGACCCAATCGCTTGACTGCATGCAGCCTGCAGCCAAATTGACGGGACAATAAGCAAAAGGGTGTGCGGCGTCAAGCCAGCATTTTTCTTTATTTCCCTATTATTTTCAAGGGTTTGTAAAACATCGTCGGCGTTGCGCTTCGCCGATTGATTCGATAGTGTAGGCGGCTCCGAATCCCTATCATGAGGCCACACATGCGTGATCGTTTAAACCTTGCGCTGAAAGACGCCGTGAAGGCGCGTGACCAAATTCGCGTCTCTGCTTTGCGGTTGATCCTTGCTGCGATCAAAGATCGCGACATTGCCGCGCGGACCGGAGACCGTCGTCAAGGTGTAAGTGATGATGAGATCCTGCAAATCTTGTCAAAGATGATCAAACAACGCCGCGAATCGCATAAAACATATGAAGAGGCAGGCCGCTTGGATTTGGCGGAGCAAGAAGCCCAAGAAATTGCGATCATTGATGAGTTTATGCCGCAACAGCTCTCGGAAGAAGAGATTCGCGCAGCCTGTGAGAAAGTGGTCGCTGAACTTGCGGCGACGGGTCTCAAAGATATGGGAAAATGCATGGGTGTTCTCAAAGAACGCTATGCCGGGCAAATGGATTTTGGCAAAGCCAGCAAGATGATCAAAGAGTTGCTTTCTTAGCATCATCTGCCAATAAGACTGGCCAAGTGGGAGTGGCTCACTTTGAGCTTTTCGAAAGCGTTTTTGGATGAGTTGAAATCGCGCATCCGCGTGTCCGATGTGGTGGGGCGGCATGTGAAGCTGACCCGCGCCGGGCGCGAGTTCAAAGGCTTGTCTCCGTTTACCAACGAAAAGACGCCCTCTTTTACCGTGAATGATCAAAAGGGCTTTTATCATTGCTTCTCCAGCGGCAGTCATGGGGATGCCATTAAATTCTTGCAAGAGGTGCGTGGCCTGACCTTTCATGAAGCGGTGCAGCAGCTCGCCGATGAGGCAGGCATGGAGCTGCCGCAACAAAGCCCTCAAGAGCGGGAATGGGAGAAACGCCGCGCCACACTGACCGATGTGATGGAAATGGCGGCGGCGTTTTATGTTCATGCGCTGCATCAAGGCAAAGGCCGGGATGCACTGTCTTATGTGCAAGGGCGGGGCTTACAGCGCAGCACGATTGACGCCTTTCGCATGGGGTATGCCCCTAATGACCGCACCGCGTTGCACGATCATTTGCTGCAAAAGGACGTGACGCCAGAGCAGATGCTCGAAACCGGTTTGGTGATTAAGCCGGATGATGGGCGGCCGCTTTATGATCGCTTCCGGAACCGGGTGATGTTTCCGATTTTTGACGCCCGCGGCAAAGCCATCGCCTTTGGCGGGCGGGCGCTTGACGCCAATACGCCAGCGAAATATCTCAACTCCCCCGAAACACCGCTCTTTCATAAAGGCGCGGTGCTGTACAATTTTAAGCGCGCGCGCGAGGCGTGTTTTGCGGCGAAAGGCCCACATGATGGGGCGTTGATCGTTGCGGAAGGCTATATGGATGTGATTGCTCTCGCCGAAGCGGGTTTTCCGACAGCGGTTGCCCCACTTGGGACAGCGCTTACCGAGCAACAAATGGCGTTACTCTGGAAAGTCTGCCCTGAGCCCATCCTTTGCTTTGATGGTGACAGGGCCGGGGCACAGGCGGCCCATCGGGTGATTGATCGGGCGCTGCCGCTTTTGAAGCCCGGCCATAGTTTACGTTTTGCCATGTTGCCGGAAGGCCAAGATCCGGATGATCTCATCCGCCAGGGAGGAGCTGGCGCGATTGCCGATGTGTTGGAGCGGTCCGACAGCTTTGCGGATGTCCTGTGGGAGCGCGAATTGGCGGTGGCGCCTTATGACACGCCAGAGCGCCGGGCGGGTCTTGAAGATCGTTTGCGGACGCTGCTGAAATCCATTCAGGAGAAACGCATCCGGGACTATTATGCCAAGGATTTCCGCGCCCGCCTGGATAAGCTCTTCGATCAGGGGCAAGGGGGGGCGCCACAGCGTACGGCGCGGGGCAGGCAAGCCGCACAAGGGCGGCGGCCTGGCTTTCGGTCCGACCGACCAAGTGTTGAACTCAAGCGCAGCGCTCTGGTTTCATCCGGCGAAAGCCGCCAAGATCCGCGCGAAGCCTTGCTTGTCCTCACCATTTTGAACCACCCAGAGCTGCTCAGCGACCATTTCGAGGCCTTTGCCGAGCTTGAAATATCGCATCCAAAGCTTGACAGATTGCGCAGTGAAATCATATCTCTAGCAGCCTTGGGCGAACCTCTTGACAGATCGGCATTGGACAACCACTTCAAGGATACGGAAATTGGCCGTTTTGCGCTGGATTTATCCTCGCAAAAGGCCCTGAAATCTGAGCGTTTTGCTCAGCCTGAAGCGAGTGTGGTGGATGCTGAACGTGGGTGGGCGCACCTCTTAAATCGGTATCGGAGTGTGCATACGCTTCAAAAGGAATTACGGGACGCAGAACTGGCTCTAGCGCAGGAAATGACCGAGGAAAATGTCGCTCGTCTTGCTGCCGTTAAAGCGCAACTGCATGAAACGGAACGGGATTTGGCAAATACGGACTTCTGAGAGTGACGGGCGATAGGGCGACCCTCACCAGAGACGTATTCACTGCCAAACAGGAATTGCTTCGCCGCAGAGTGTGGCTGTGGTGGAAGCTCAGGCAATCGACTTTTGCATCCATGGGGACGCCTGCGGATCAAGGGTCTAAAAGGTATGGTGACAATGGCAACGGCAACCAAACGCGCAGCCAAAGCAAAAACTCCTTCCAAAAAGAAAGCCGCCGCAGCGGATACAGACGCGCAGGATAACCAAGACCGTCCGGTCCTGGATATGACCGATGCGGCTGTCAAAAAAATGATCAAAGTCGCCCGCGAGCGCGGCTATGTGACTTATGATGAACTCAACGAGGTTTTGCCCTCGGAAGAGGTCACCTCTGAACAGATCGAGGACACCATGTCGATGCTCTCTGAAATGGGCATCACGGTGATCGAAGAGGAAGAGGTCGAAGAGGCGAGCTCGGAAGGCAAAGCCCTCGCCACCAAAGAAGAGACCACAGCGGTTACAGCGAAGACGACAGGGACAACCGCCACTGTCGATCGCACAGATGACCCCGTGCGCATGTATCTGCGTGAGATGGGCAGTGTAGAGCTTCTCTCCCGTGAGGGTGAGATCGCCATCGCCAAACGCATTGAAGCGGGCCGCGACACCATGATCCACGGGCTGTATGAAAGCTCGCTGACCTATGAAGCGCTGATGGTGTGGAAAGACGAGCTTGAAGAAGGCCGTATTCTGCTTCGGGACATTATTGATCTCGACACCACATTTGGCGGTGGTCCGGAAGCGCAGCCTGATAATTCCGAAGCGGCTATCCGTCAGGAAAAAATTGAGCGCGGCGAAATTGTCGAAGAAGAAGAGCCCGAACCCGAAGAGGAAGAGGAGCCCGAGGAAGAAGAAAAAGCTGAAGGCGAAGAGGGCGAGAACAAAGACGGCGAGTCCGAAGACGATGATGACTTCGATGACGCCGAAAATAATCTTTCGCTTGCCGCGATGGAAGCAGAACTCCGTCCACAGATTATGGAAACCTTTGACGCCATTGCCTCGGATTATAAAAAGCTGCGCCGTCTGCAAGACATTCAAGTGGAGCAGAAGCTTCAAGGGGATAGTCTGACGCCAAGCCAAGAGCGCCGCTATAAAAAACTGAAAGCGGATATTTTTACACATGTGAAAACGCTGCATTTGAACAATGCACGGATCGAACAATTGGTCGAGCAGCTTTACGACATCAATCGCCGCTTGATGCGCCTTGAGGGGAAAATGCTGCGACTTGCGGAATCCCATTCCGTCGGACGTGAAGATTACCTGAAAGAATATCTCGGCAATGAGCTTGATCCAGGTTGGGCGCGCCGTGTGGGACGTCTGACCCGTCCGGGATGGAAATCCTTTGTCAAAGTCGAAAAGGACGCGATCAAAACCATTCGTGAAGAAGTCGGCACGGTCAGTCAGGACACAGCCCTGACCATTGAAGATTTCCGCCGTATTGTGCAAACCGTGCAGAAGGGTGAAAAGGAAGCCCGCCAAGCCAAAAAAGAAATGGTCGAGGCCAACTTGCGATTGGTGATTTCGATTGCCAAGAAATACACGAACCGCGGTCTGCAATTCTTAGACCTGATTCAAGAAGGCAATATTGGCTTGATGAAAGCGGTGGATAAGTTTGAATACCGCCGCGGCTATAAATTCTCGACCTATGCAACGTGGTGGATCCGGCAAGCGATTACCCGGTCTATTGCCGACCAGGCGCGGACTATTCGTATCCCGGTGCACATGATCGAAACCATCAACAAGCTGGTGCGCACATCACGGCAAATGCTGCACGAGATTGGCCGCGAGCCCACACCGGAAGAACTGGCAGAGAAATTGGCGATGCCGCTTGAGAAAGTGCGCAAGGTTTTGAAAATTGCCAAAGAGCCGATCTCACTGGAAACACCGATCGGTGACGAAGAAGACAGTCACTTAGGAGATTTTATTGAGGATAAAAATGCCGTTCTGCCGATTGACGCCGCGATCCAATCGAACTTGCGCGAAACCACCACACGTGTGCTCGCGAGCTTGACGCCGCGGGAAGAGCGCGTGCTGCGGATGCGTTTCGGAATTGGGATGAATACGGACCATACTTTGGAAGAAGTGGGGCAGCAATTCTCGGTGACGCGGGAGCGTATTCGTCAGATCGAAGCAAAAGCGTTACGGAAACTGAAGCATCCAAGCCGCTCTCGCAAGCTACGCAGCTTCTTGGATAACTAAAGAGCGCCTAGAAATTTTACAGTGATGATAGCGACCGGCTGTGATATGATGTCTGCGCTGTATGAAAGAGAATGCCCATGTTGCTGACCCTGTTAAAGGCGAAAATTCACCAAGCGACGATCACGCAAACGGACCTTCATTATGAAGGGTCGATTTCCGTTGATCGCGACTTTTTGGATCAGTCGGGCATTTTGCCTTACGAACAAGTTGATGTTCTCAACATCAATACAGGCGCGCGGTTTACGACCTATGCGATTGAAGCAGAGCGCGGGTCCAAAACCATTGGCGTGAACGGCGCGGCGGCGCGTCTTGCCGAAGTTGGCGACAAATGCATCATTATTGCCTATGGGCAATTGCCGGCAGAAGAAGCGCGTAATTATCATCCCACCGTTTTGTTGATGGGTGAAGGCAACGTTATATCCGAAGTGACGTAACGTTATTTCAATGCATAAGTCACATTAATCTGTGCCGTGATGGTTTGCTGACCCGAGGCGATGGGCACGGCGCTATCCATCATCGCCATTTCGGCGCGCATGATAGGCATAGGCACACTGGCCCCGCCTTCTTGAATAACCAAAACGTCACCTAAGTTTACGCCTGCGGCTTTCGCAAAGAGTTCCGCTTTGGCGCGTGCGTCGGTCACCGCTTTTTCCCGCGCTTGATTTTGCAATGTGGTTGGGTCGCGAAAACCAAACTGTATGCCGTTGATTTGGTTGGCGCCGATAGTGACAAGGCGATCCAGAACGGTGCCAAGCGCATCCATATCCGTTGTCGTCATACGCACGGTGTTCGAGACCTGATACCCAATCACCTCGGGCGGTGTTTGCCGGTCATTCGAGCGCGCATAACGCGGGTTCACAGAAAAATTCGAGGTTTGAATGTTTTCGTCCACAATGCCGAGAGAGGCCATGGCTTCGAAGATGGCTTGCATTTTTTGCGTGTTGTCCGCAAGGGCGGCGGAGGCTTCTTTAGCTTGCGTGGTGACGCCGACCGTGATGCTGGCTTGATCCGGTTTGGCGCTCACTTCGCCAAGACCGCTGACGGAGATCGAGCGGGTGAGGGCTGCTTCCTCGGCTACACACGTGTTCAGCAATGAGGGGGCAAAATAGAAAGTGGCGGCAAGGGTGAGAAGGGCGCTGGCGGTCACGGTCGAAAGAAATTTCATGTCATTACCTCATGATCAGGGGGTGTCCGTAAGTCTGATGGAGAAGTGGGGCAAGAATGCGGCATTTTCCTTGCGGATGCGATGGATAAGTCCTTGAGGTGGGTAGGAATTATGATGTAGGAAAGCCGGACTCCTTGATGTCTGTGCTCACGGCATGCTTGGGGGCCAGTAGCTCAGTTGGTTAGAGCCGGCCGCTCATAACGGTCTGGTCGCAGGTTCGAGTCCTGCCTGGCCCACCACCCTTTTTCGGATTTAACACTTCCACCTAAGAACGATAGAGTAAGTCCCAGACATCTAGGCTTTCGAGGGTCATAAATGGCCACGGTTTTTTCAGGAGAAGGTCGAAATGTCCCGATAATCACCCCTGTCTCCAGTGGGGCGTTGGAGATTTCCTGTTCGGTTTGTTCAACGACTCTGGGCGATATCAATGTTAGCTTGGTGCTTTTTACAATTTTTTGATTTGATGCAATAGGAAGATTGCGATGTCCAACATATCTCTAGATAAATTGCTTAGGCAATTCGAAATAACAGAAGCGAATTTGATAAAAATCAAAAACAATTGTGATAAACTGGATACTCTCGAAAATTCACCGGCCGGAACTAATATTGCAAGTTACTCTTATCAAGATTGTGTTCGCAATATTTATGCTATCTGGGACGCATTACCCAAAATTGACGGATGGAAACCGGGACTCCAATTTATCGACCCAACTGATCAAGTTTTAATGAGAATAGATGCCCAAGAGTTAGGCTTTGCGGACGCAATAGCTGGTGTCGAAAATCAGATCGCTGAGCCATATAATATTATCGCTGAATATGGGTTTAGGCTAAAACAAAGAAGACTAGGCGCTACTAGAAAACGTATTCGTCAGCTGGTTGCTCATGCGGATAACGCTGTTGCTTCTCTAAAGCAGAAATTAGTTGCAGAAGTCGAAGAATTTGATGAGGAGTATTCTGAACTAAGTGAAGCCATCGAGCAAATTGATGCACTTCTTGGAAATTCATTCTCTCGCCCTTCTAGATGGTCGGACCTCCGACGGCATCTTTCATTCTGGCAACTCTGCGACGTTCAAGATATTGTAAGTTTGGATTGGCCAAACGTGTATCCGATTTTAATAGATAATCTTTATACCGAAGATGAGCCAATCGAAACGGAGATTGAAGATCTTTCAGTGGAAGTTTCGGTAAACTCTGATTCTCCAGTCACAACCCAGTTGGCTTGGAGTAACTTAAGCTCGTCTGATTTTGAGAGACTTGTATTTAACTTGATCACAGGAGCAGGTGGATATGAAGATGCACAGTGGCTTACGAATACTAATGCCCCAGATAGAGGGCGAGATATTTCAGCTTATAGAGTTCACGAGGACTCTTTGGCTGGAGTAATGCGACAGCGGTTAATCATTCAATGCAAACATTGGCAGTCGAAAAGTATATCTTTGGACGAGATCGCAACACTAAAAGTTCAGATGAAGCTATGGGAGCCTCCAACCGTTGACATTGTAATTTATGCTACATCTGGACGTTTTACTACGGATGCTGTCGCTTATATTGAGAAGAATAATCAAACAGGCTCGGCGCCACGTATCGAGATGTGGCCTGAAAGCCATTTGGAGATGTGGCTTGCTCGCAACCCAGCATTAATAGCTCAATTCTCCTTGGAGAATTGATATAATACTTTTGTCGT
>JANQLI010000217.1 GCA_028280675.1 Alphaproteobacteria bacterium | reverse complement strand
TTGAGGTCATGCAGATGCTGCGCCGTTAATTTCATGGCGGCCGCCGCATCTTTTGCCCGCGCACCGTCATGCCATAAAATAGAGGCACACCCTTCCGGTGAAATCACAGAATAGATGGAGTGCTCCAGCATCAGAACGCGGTTCGCCGTCGCAATAGCGACCGCACCGCCCGACCCGCCTTCACCGATAATGGTGGAAATGATCGGTACGCCCACGTCGAGACACGCTTCGGTGGACCGGGCAATCGCTTCCGCCTGACCGCGCTCCTCCGCGCCGAGTCCGGGATACGCCCCTGCGGTATCGACAAGGGTCAGAACAGGAATGTTGAATTGCTCGGCCAGTTTTAAGATCCGCGCCGCTTTGCGATACCCTTCAGGACGCGCCATGCCGAAATTCCGGTCAAGGCGTGATTGGGTGTCATTGCCTTTTTCATGGCCGATAATCGCGACCGACTGCGCCTTAAAACGGCCAAAGCCCGAAATAATCGCCCGGTCTTCGCCGAATTGGCGATCCCCGGCGAGTGGTGTGAAATCGTCCACCAATATATCGATATAATCGGTGGTGTGCGGACGCGCAGGGTGCCGCGCCACTTGGGTTTTCTGCCACGGCGTTAACTTGGCGTAGAGGTCTTTGAGCTGAGTGGCGGATTTGCCCTCCAAACGGCTGATTTCATCCGCCACATTGATGCTGGAATCGTCCGCTGAGAGCTGACGGAGCTCTTCGATTTTACCTTCAAGTTCGGCAATCTGACTTTCGAATTCCAAATAGGCGTGCATAGTGCGTTAACTCAATCCACTTAGAAATACTAAGGATTATTAGACCTTCCCTGGTCCCTGGCGACAAGAGAATGGTAAATACACGAAATTTGGCGAAAGTCAGACTATTTTTTTGATTTTCTGGCTGTGGATTTACCTTTTTTCGCTGGCGTCGCCTCTGTGCGGGCCTTTTGCGCACGAGCGGCAGCACGGATCATACGCATTTGCCGGACAATCACTTCAGCTTGACGGATTGATGCGGCATCAATCAAGCCGCCATCCATGGCAACGGCCCCAAACCCTTCAGACTGGCCTTTTTTCATCTCTTTCAGAATACGGTTGGCTTTTTTAACTTCCTCGGCAGGCGGCGTGAACACGTCATTGGCGAGAGGCACCTGACTTGGGTGGATCGCCCATTTGCCCTCACACCCCAAAATCGCCGAACGATTGGCATGGGATGTAAAGCCGTCAGGATCGGCATAATTGCCAAAGGGTCCATCAATGGGACGCAAGCCATTCGCGCGCGCGGCCGCCACCATGCGCATCATCGGATAATGCCAGAGGTCTTGCCAGTGAATATCACGCGCGCCGTCTGCATCGGCATCGGTGAGAATGGTGTAATCCGGATTTGGCCCGCCAATATTAGTGGTGCGCATCCCAGTGGAGGCGGCATAATCCGCCGCGCCAAAATGCAGCGCATCAAGGCGCGGGCTGGCGGCCGCAATCTCATTGATATTTTCAAGACCAGCAGCGCTTTCAATAATCAATTCCAACTTCAACGGCTTCTTACGGCCAACAGCATTCTCAACCTGGGTGATCAACATATCGATGGCATAGACATCGGCTGCACATCCCACTTTCGGAATCATAATGATGTCGAGACGTTCACCGCCCTGCTCAACCACATCAATCACATCACGATAACACCACGGCGTGTCGAGGCCATTAATCCGCATAGAGAGTGTTTTATCGCCAAAGTCAATATCGTTGAGTCCCTGAATCACATTTTGACGCGCTGCGGGCTTATCGGCTGGCGCAACCGAATCTTCGAGATCAAGCGAGATGACATCCGCCGGGCCATTCGCCGCTTTTTCAAACAATGCCGGACGCACACAGGGCACGAATAATTGTGAACGGCACAAGCGAATGGGCGCGGGATCGACAACGGTGAAACTCATGAGATGGGTTTCCTTAAACTGTAGAAAAGACCTTAGATTTGGCCGGACACTAGGCGCGCGCCAGAGGCATGTCAACCGCAGGACAATGACAACACATTGACGTTACGCCTGCTTCTTTGCCAGCGGATGATGCTTTTCCACAAGCGTCTTCAGGCGTTCTTCCAGAACATGGGTGTAGATCTGAGTCGTCGAAATATCCGCATGACCCAACATCTGCTGCACACTCCGGAGATCAGCGCCATGGCTCAGAAGATGGCTGGCAAAAGCATGGCGCAACGTATGCGGTGACAGAGAGGACGGATCAAGCCCGGCTTTGATGGCGAGGTCTTTGAGCATTTGCCCAAAGCGATGCCGCGTCAGATGGCCTGACGCGCCCCGTGATGGAAACAGAAAGCGCGTTGCATTTTTTGTCTGTGGCCCGGCCCCCTTTGTCAAAAAAACATCCCTGACGGCGAGATAAGCGGCGATCGCTTCACGGGCAGCCTCACTGAGCGGCACCAAACGCTCGCGCCCGCCCTTGCCCGTCACCATGATCAAGCGTGGGTCGCCTTGGACCGCGGCCAGGGGCAAAGACACAAGTTCCGAGACACGAAGACCGGTCGCATACAGAATTTCCATTAAACAGCGCCGTCGCAAACCGTCCGGCGAGTCATCCGCCGCACAGACATCCAATAAAGCTTGCACGTGATCTTCACTTAATGTTTTCGGCAGTGCTTTGCCCGCGCGCGGCGCATCAATCGTCGCACACGGATCATCATCCCGCACGCCTTCACTGTAGAGAAATTGATAGAATTGCCGCAATGCCGATAAACGCCGCATTGCGGTAGCGGCACTTAACCCTGCGTCATCAAGCGAACGCAGATAAGCATGGATGTGTTTCGCAGACGCATTGTGGACCGCAACCTTTTTCTGACCTAAGAAGGCTGCGAAATCCGTCAGATCACGTGTATATGAGTCGAGCGTGTTTTTGGCAGAGCCCCGTTCAACACTGAGCATTTCTAAAAAGGCTTCAATGTGATGCTCACCTGCGATCACGTCTCTCCTCATTTATTCTCCGCTCAGGGCCATGTCGCGCAGAATATGTGCTGTATGCGCAGCGTCAAGTTGACCTGCTGCTAACGCGTCAAACAAAATACGCCGTCCTTCGGCATGTAATCCCAATTGCGCAAGGGCGCCAAAGACTTCGACCAAAGTGCCACTTGAGAGTGATGCGGGACCGCCTTCCCCTAAAGCCACAAGAGAAAGCAAAATAGCCTCTCCTTCCCGCCTGCCGACAAGAGCGCTTTTCAAACGTGCGAGGAGAACAGGAGAGACACTCTGCGACATGCTATGACTATCCCCTTTCAACATGCGTACAGAGGTATTCCGCGCAATGGGATAGCCAAGGCCCTCTAACACCAAGATTTCATGAATACGTCTATTCAACGCCTCCGCTGACATCCCCATCCCGAGCCATTCATATGGCTCAGCGGCGCGCCAGGCGAGCTGTTCGGATGATGCCGCCGCAGCAAGAAGCACGCGCATGTCAGTGAGCTCTGACGTCAGCACTTGCCCGCTTTGACGCGCCAGATCAAACCACGAAAACGCCGATGTTTGATCGCCATTAATCACAGCAACACGCGCCATATCCAGAGAGACAGAGGCATAAGCGCTTGAGGCTGCCAGTCCACGGACGACCGGCCAATAAAGACGGGCAATGGATTCATATGTCCCTTGCGCTTGCGCCAGAGTGAACGCTTTGCGCATCAATTCAGCACTAGCTGACGGCACCGTGCTGACTTTTAACGCCCTGTATAACAAAGCTTGCGCACGGGCATCGTCTTGATTATCGGCATTCGATAAGGGTTTGGCCAAAACATCTTCTGAAAATGCGACAGCATCAAAAAGAGTAGCCAGTGTCTCAACGGACAACACACCGATACGTTCCGCTTTTAAAGCACTGTTCAAACGCAGGGTTCCATCGAACCGCTCATCCGCAGCAATAGCCGCAAATAAACCAGGTGGCATTGTCTCAAGCGCTTTGTCACCCGGTGATAATCCCAAATGCCCATGCATGACCACATGTATGGGTTGCACCTGATAGTCAGTGAGCAGATCAATTTCTGCACCGGTTGTGATCCGCGCCACCAATGCATTGAACGCATCATCTTGCAGCCCTTGATCACGCAACAATCCAGCCGTGAGATCGGCGGCAGCATTTTCTCCGGCCGCAGCGAAACAGAACGTGCGGATCTTGAGCCAGATCGTATTCTCGGTGGCGTCTTTGACGCTTTGCGCAAGAGAACAAGCTTCCGTGACTTGCCCTATCAACAAGTGAGCTTGCGCTTTGATAGCCGCAATGCGGGGGCTGTCATTCACTGCGGGAATCTGCCCTGCCAAGCCAATCACATCGTCATAGCGCCCTCCGTCCAACAAACGCTGAAGACGCATCTCTAAGAGAGACGCGCCCGACGTGGTTCCGGATGGTATGACCGCAGTTGTTAAAATCAAACGGCGCGATAAATCGTTCACAGCATGCGAAGGAGTTGCGATGGGCAGTTTGGGCAGCAGTGCCTCAAGCACCGCTCTTTCGGACCCACTCCACATATCCCGCGCGAAGCCGCCTGAGCCTTCGGTCAGCAAACCGACATTCGCATCAGTGATTGTACTCAAGCGATCAATCTGAATGCTGCCCTTGCGCATCGACGCGCCATTGGGCGAGCTGGGAGATGAGCCAGGTGTTGCTCCTGTACTAGGTGATGTCAGAGGTTTGCCAATGATACCCCGCGGCGGGCCAGTGACATCGCGCTCTTCCCCCTCTTGCGCAAAAAGGAGGGCTGGCGCCATCAATGCCCAGCTCAAAAACCCAATGCAAAAATACGAAAGCCGAAAAGGCATCTCAGTTCCGTCCAACTCTTCACGCACAAATGTGGTAATTATTTCGGAAAATTACTATCGGGCACCACGGTTTCTATTGGCTCATTCGGCGAGTCCATCCCACCCGCATAAAGCACGAGACCAACGCCAGCGCCCACAATAAGCAAGACAAGGATCGCAAAAAGTAGAAAAGGTTTATTCATAGACACTCACATATCGCTTGATCTCATCCACCCAAGAGGGGGCATCTTAGCGGCTTTCTGTCAATCCTCATACAAAAGGGTGGCATAATTCCGCGTCTCATCCTACATAGTGGCAGAATATGACTAAGACGTGAATGATGCCCTTCCCCTCAAGGCTTACCATAAAAGCCTTGTACGGCAATTTTATGGCCAGTGGGGATGGAATTCAATATGCGGCAATGGGAGATGTCCAGCAGGTTTCCCGGTATATAAGCCCGTATGCAGGGATGATCCGTGCAGCCGCGCATAAAGGATAGATGTGACACAAGACGCTTCACATACACCCCGGCCAGACCTTGGTAAAACGATTGTCCTGGTTGGGCTGATGGGCGCAGGAAAATCCTCTGTCGGGCGGCGACTTGCCAAAGCGCTCGGCTTACCTTTTGCGGATGCCGATGCTGAAATTGAAGCAGCCGCGGGGTGCTCGGTATCCGAAATCTTCGAACAACACGGCGAAGAGGAGTTTCGCCGCGGTGAACGCCGCGTGATCGCCCGCCTGCTCGGGGAAGATCCGCATGTCCTCGCCACGGGGGGCGGAGCGTTTATGAATGACGAAACCCGGCAATTGATCAAAGAAACCGCCATTTCGGTTTGGTTAAGAGCCGATTTGGACCTGCTGATGGAGCGGGTCTCGCGTCGCGATACGCGCCCCTTGCTGCGCGGTGATAATCCCCGCGCGATTATGGAAAAGCTGATCGCCGAAC
>JANQLI010000215.1 GCA_028280675.1 Alphaproteobacteria bacterium | reverse complement strand
GCAAAACATTGCATCATGGTTTCGGCCGTGCCGCCGGATTTCGACACCACAAGCACATGGGTGGATTTCAAATCAAGCGCCGCCATGGCCGCATCAAAGGAATGGGCATCCAAATTATCAAAAAAGTGAAACCGCGGCGCGCCTTCGGCCGGGACATAGCCCGGCACACGAAAGCCTGTGAGCTGCGCAAGAGCCTGTGCGCCAAGGCTCGAGCCACCGGTGCCGAGGAGGATCACATCCGTCGTGCCCGACAACACATGGTCTTTCAACGCCTCACACGCGGCCAGATCATCCTCGCGCTGCCACACGGTGAGGACCGGCAATGTGCCATCCTGGGCCGCCTTTTTCATGCCGCGCAAAGCCGCTTTGGCCTGCAACACATAAGACTCCACGTCCTGTAGGGTTAACGCCGAAGGCCCTTGGAAACAGCCCTTAAAATCAAGGCTATATGGAGGGTGTGTCTCTGTCACGCAGTCCAGACTTTCATCATTGATGTGGCAATTGCTACTTTCAGACGTTAAAGCAAAACCTAAGCCAGTCCGGTTAACGCCTATTGGGTTGGCGTCAACCCGACAGGTTTGCCAATCACAACGGTGGTAAACATCTCAGGCTTCATCAAACGTTTCGCAACGCGCTGAATATCTTCGCGTGTCACGGCTTCGATTTGGCTGTTGCGGGTGTTGATATAGTCAATGGGACGCCCCACCAATTGATAGCCCACCAATTGATTGGCGATAGACGCGTTTGAGTCAAACCGTAAGGGAAAAGATCCCGTTAAATAGGTTTTAGCGTTTTGCAGTTCTTGGTCGCTCACACCTTCACGCGCCAAACGTTCCATCTCGGACCGAATGATATTCAGTGATTCCCCAATCCGTTCATTTTCTGTGGCGACAGAACCAATCAAAAATCCTGCATAATCAAGCGCCCCCAAATTAGTGCTGACGCTATAAGCTAAACCACGCTTCTCGCGCACCTCTTCCATCAGGCGGGATGCAAACCCGCCGCCGCCAAGAATATAATTCATGACATAGGCTGGAAAGAAATCAGGATCATCCATCATCAATCCAGGTCCGCCGAACATAGCCATGCTTTGCGGCTGATCGCGATCAATCACGATTAATTTTTCATCGCTTGCAATGTTGGCAATCGCAAGATCACCTGGATCTTGCGTGTCTTTTAAGTCACCGAACGTTTTATCGAGCAGGTCCGATAATGTTTCCGCATCAATATCACCAACCACAGCAATCTTTAAATTCTCTTTGGCAAAATGCGCAGACACATAGGCCCGCAGATCATCGGCGGTTAAAGCCGCCACGGTGTCCGGCGTGCCTTTGCTGGGGCGGCCATAAACATGATCGCCAAATATCTCTGCATACCACCTTTTGCTGGCGATAGAGCGTGGATTGCTGGCCTCACGGTTCAGACTGACCAATATGGAGCGCCGCATACGCTCCAGAGGCTCTGCGTCAAAACGCGGCTCGGTTAATGCCATATGCAACAGATCAAACGCCGCGTCTTTGTTTTTTGTGAGCGTACGCAAGGACCCATAAAACCCATCGCGTCCTGCATCGAAACTGAGGCGCACCGCAAGGTCTTCGAGGCGCGTTTGAAAGGCTTGGCTTTCAAGTTCCCCTGCCCCTTCATCAAGCATCGACGAAAGGAGATAAGAGACACCCTCTTTGCCACGCGGATCACGCCGCGCGCCGCCTTTAAATCCAATCTCAAGCGCAATAAGAGGAACGGCATGCTCTTCAACAAGCCAAGCTTCAATGCCACCTTTGCTCACCACACGCTGAATATCTGTGCGCCCGGTGACATCGGCCTGTTCGAGGAACTGCGCGACGGCGTTTACATCTTCCACGGCGACAGGAGCCGCTTCATTCTGGGTCATCTTTGGTTTTTCATCCTCGCGTGGTGTGACTTGCGGCGCCATGGTGACATCAGGATCTGTTTCTTGCTCTTCACTGCCTTGGTCACATGCCGCAAGCATGAGGGCACAGGACATGAGAGCGCCTAAGAGAGCAGACGTCGTCCTCATGAACCTTGCTCCGGCAACAAATACGCCGTGACATAAGCGTGACTCTTGAAAATCATCTGCGCCGCTTTATTGACGTCTTCAACCGTGACCTTTTCGACCTCATCCGGATAGGTCATGACATCTTCAATCGTCAGACCCGTTGTGAGAGCCGCGCCAAAAGCTTGCGCCATGGTGCGCTGATTGTCACGCGCATAGATAATGTCAGCCATCATATTGGACTTGGCACGCGCTAGCTCCTCTTCGGTGACGCCCGTCTCCAGCAGATCCGCGATAACCGCATCCATCTTCGTTTCAATGGTCTCTAAATTTTGCCCCGCGACCGGTGTGCCATAGAGAAGAAAGCGCCCGTAATCGAGACCCGAGCCGGAATAAAAGGCACCAGCGCTCGCGGCGATAGCTTGCTTTACGACCAATGCACGATAAAAACGGCTGGTCGATCCCGCACCCAAAACTTGCGACAGCACATCCATCGCCACAGCCATACCCGGTTCGGCTGTCGCGCTGCTCGGCACCACATAGGACCGGCGATAGGACGGTTGACGCACCCGCGGATCGCGATGGGTGATCCGGCGCGGCGCAATGGCGGGGGGCTCTTTGACGCGCTCACGCGGTTTGATATCCCCTGCCGGGATGCCCCCATAAAACTGCTCTGCAAGCGGACGAAGTTTTGCCGCTGTAATATCCCCCGCCACGATCAGGATCGCATTGTTCGGTGCATAATGTTCCTTATAGAAGGCCAACGCATCTTCTGTGGTCAACTGACGAATTTCATGTTCCCAGCCAATGATGGGGATACCATAAGGGTGAGCCATATAGAGAGCCGCGCTTATTTGTTCACCGAGTAACGCTTCGGGATTGTTGTCGGTTCGCGAGCTGCGCTCTTCAAGAACCACGTCGCGTTCTGGCAAAACCAATGCATCGGTCAGAATGAGACCCGTCATGCGGTCCGCTTCAAGCTCCATGACCAATGGCAACCGGTCCAACGCAACACGCTGAAAATAGGCCGTGTAATCTTGACTGGTGAATGCGTTATCCTGACCGCCATTCCGCGCCACGATTTTTGACATTTCGCCGGGCGGCACGGCTTTTGTGCCTTTAAACATCAGATGCTCAAGGAAATGGGCAATCCCCGACTTACCAGGAGGTTCGTCCGCCGCCCCCACGCGATACCAGACCATATGGGTCACCACAGGCGCACGATGATCCGGCAACACCACCACCTGCATCCCATTCTCAAGGGTAAAGGGTTCGGGCGCCCAAGCCGAGCCGCCCGTCCAGGCATCATTCGCCTCAGCGTGTGTCGCCATCATTGATCCGATCATTAAACAGCTTATGAACAAAAACCCGGCAAGGCGCAGCTCATGCCGGTGCGGTGCGTTTTGCAAAGAAAAAAGTCGCTTCATCATGGCCGTGAGGGTGGCGGATGCCGTCCCCTCCGTCAAATAAAACTGCGATGACATTGCTGTTAGTGGATAGGCTTAAAAAATGCCCCGCACTCTGCTGAAGAAACCGCCGCCTTCTTTTTTCTCAATCGTGGCGTCTTCGGTCTCATCTTCACCCTCGTCGATCATATCTTCTTCGGTGACAGGAATATCAAGGGTGCCGGAGCCCGCACCACCGCCATTGCTGAACAGTACCTCATCCGTGAAGCTTTGATCCTTTTCACGAAGACGGCCTGATTCTTCATTCAAGACCGCGCGAATATTCGGATCTTGCCGATCCGCTCCGGTGCTGAGGAGAAGCGCTGTTTCCCCTTGCGTGATATTGACCTCTTCGCCTTCCACAGGCTGACCGAGCAGAGCTGCACGGGCAGAGGCCGAGGGCTGTAATTCTTGTGGGCGCGGCGCGCCGGGCTTCGGTGGGCGGAGAGAATAATCTGGCGGGACAATCAGAGGCGCTTTGGTCACAACCGCGAACTCATCGGGCGGTGTTTTTTCAAGACCCAAAGCCGATCTGGCGGAGTTGCAGGCCGACAGGCTGAGGGCCACGGCGCCCATCAGAGCAAACGTGCTCACACGGCGTACAAAGGGGTCATTCATTTTCGGGCAGGACATATGCTCTCTCCGCTTCCAAACCAACGCAATTATGATGTGGCTCACGCCTTTTGCTGGGCCTCATCACCATAAATAAAGGCATCAAGTATCAACAGTATAACACCAATACTGATGGCTGTGTCTGCTACATTAAACGTATAAAAGTGATAACCCAAGGCATGAAAATCAAAAAAATCAGCCACGGCGCCATAGAGAAACCGGTCAATCACATTGCCTAAAGCGCCGCCGATCACCAAACCAATCGCCCAAGCGAGCAGCCGGGTATTGACCCGCATCAGCCAAAACACCAGAAAAGCCACCACAATCAAGGCAAAGGCAATGAGCATATAGCGCCCCATATCACTTTCCGCCGAGAACATGCCGAAGCTGACGCCTTTGTTCCAGACCATACGCAGGTTGAAAAAGGGCGTGATTTCGATGAATTGGCGCGCGGGCATCTCAACCACATTGAGCAGCAGCCATTTCGACGCAAAATCCAGCAGGAAGGTGACCCCAGCTACGCGTAAACCAAAACTCGTCATTTGCGCCTCAAACTCCGACGTTAACTCGCTAAACCATCCAGGTAAGCCACCGCATCGGCATCGCGGGGGCTGAGGTCAGGATAACGGGGATCTGCACCGACATCCTTCGAGATTTTCCAGGATCTCTGGCACTTTGCCCCCTCTGCTAAAGCACTGACCACCGCAACATCGCTCACATCATCCAGCGTAAACGCTCCTTCCGGCGCAGCGCCATTCACAAGGCTAGCTTGCGACGTGATTGCAATCTCTGCAAGGTCTAGACCGTCCATTGCCGCTAAATAGTCAGCATTTTGCACATAAACCACAGGCGCCGCCTCTAAAGAGGAGCCAATGCGTTTTTCACGGCGTTCGACTTCCAAAGCCCCGGTCACCACACGGCGGAGGCGGCGGACAAGCTGCCATTTGGCGGCAAGGTCATTATCCCGCCATTCAGCCGGAATATCCGGGAATTGGCGCAAATGGACCGAACTGTCCTCACCCGGATTGCGCAGCAGCCACGCCTCTTCAGTGGTGAAACACAAGATTGGCGCAAACCATGCGGTCAACGCATGAAACAGCACATCCAAGACCGTGCGGCACGAGCGGCGCACATTACTGTCCGGACGCTCGCAATAAAGCGTGTCTTTGCGAATATCAAAATACAGCGCCGAGAGTTCAAGCGTGCAGAAGTTAAACAATGTCGTGAACAAGTGGCGAAACTCAAAATTGTTGTAGGCATCCCGCACTTGCGCATCAAGCTCAGTCACGCGGTGCAGCACCCAGCGCTCCAACTCCGGCATGTCTTTGTGGTCTACCCGTTCGGGCTCATCGAAACCGTCTAAATTCCCGAGGAGGTATTTTAATGTATTGCGCAGCTTGCGATAAGAATCCGTATTGGCTTTGATAATATCCGGACCGATACGCATGTCTTCAGAGTAATCCGAACTCGCGACCCAAAGACGCAAAATATCCGCGCCGTTTTGTTCAATCACTTTTTGCGGTTTGACCACATTGCCCAGGGACTTTGACATCTTGCGGCCTTGCTCATCCATCACAAAGCCATGGGTGAGCACAGCTTCATAGGGCGCCCGCCCGCGTGTGCCGCACGATTCCAACATTGATGAATGAAACCAGCCACGGTGCTGATCCGACCCTTCAAGATAGAGAGAGGCGGGCCATTTCAAATCGTCTCGTTGCTCAAGAACAAAGGAATGGGTGACACCGGAATCAAACCACACATCCAGAACGTCCATCACTTGTTCATAGTCTTCCGGATTATGATTGTTGCCCAGAAAGCGCGACGCATCGGACGCATACCACGCATCCGCTCCTTCGTCTTCAAAGGCCTCAGCAATACGCGCATTCACCGCATCATCGCGCAGCAACTCGCCGGTATCTTTATGCACAAAACACGTGAGCGGCACACCCCACGCCCGTTGGCGCGACACCACCCAATCGGGGCGCGTTTCGATCATCGCAAAAATCCGATTGCGGCCCGGCGCAGGCACCCAGCGTACATTGTCGATGGCGTCCAGGGCTTTCTTACGGAGATCATTCGTCTCCATACTGATGAACCATTGCGGCGTGTTGCGGAAAATCAGCGGCATTTTCGAACGCCAGGAATGCGGATAGGAATGCTCAAGACGGCCTGTGGCGAGCAATTTTCCCGCAGCCGCAAGGGCGCGGATCACCGCCCCGTTGGCTTCGCCATCTTTGCCAGCTTTTTTACCCTCGGTGATCAGCACATTCATTCCTGCAAAAAGCGGCACATGGTCGTAATAAACGCCAGCTTCGTCCACCGTGAACGGCACGTCCACGCCGTGCTGCATGCCAAGTTCAAAGTCATCTTGCCCATGACCCGGCGCAATATGCACAAACCCGGTCCCGGTTTCCTCGGTCACAAAGTCCGCGGGTAAAAGCTGGTCGTCAAAATCATAACCTTGCCCGCGAAAGGGATGCGCGAGCACGGTTCCAGCAAGATCGGGTGCATCACTGATGCGCGTCCAAGCGTCAACATGCGCGGCCTCTTTCACAGATTCAGCCAAGCTATCGGCGAGCACCAAAACCTCACCAATTTCAGCACCGCTTTTTTCGCCGACCGCATTGATCTTATAAAGGCCGTAAGAAATTGACTT
>JANQLI010000071.1 GCA_028280675.1 Alphaproteobacteria bacterium | reverse complement strand
GAAGCGGAAGTGACTCTCTGTCCTCCTGGGGGGAAGGCTCTCGCGGCGGCGTTGGCCGATAAACTTGGCGTCGATCTCGACGTGTCGAAGATGGAGGTCAAAGAAAAAATGATCGCTTTCGTCGATGAGGATCTCTGCATCGGATGCACGCGCTGTTTCCAGGTATGTCCAACAGATTCCCTTCTCGGTGCGCCACAACAAGTGCATACCGTCATATCAAGTATCTGTACGTCCTGCGAAGATTGTATCCCCATGTGCCCAACCAAAGCGCTTTCCATGGTGTCGATCGAGACGACGATGCAAACATGGCACTGGCCGAAACCGAATCTGACGAATGAACAGGTGGCCTTGTAATGGAAATTTTTAACATACATGGCGGCGCCAAGCTAGATGGTCGAAAGAGCCTTACGGCGGACCAGAAAATTCAGGACATTCCCTTGCCGGGTGTTTTGCATGTCCCCTTGCAGCAGCATATTGGTGTCCCTGCAGAGGCGATAGTGCACACAGGGGACCATGTTTTGAAAGGACAGTTGATCGCTGTGAATGATAGTCCCGTGTCTGCGCCAATCCATGCGCCGACTTCGGGAACAATTGAACGCATAGGCGATCATCCTGCTCCGCATCCTTCTGGTCTCCCCGTCCTGACCGTTACATTGATACCCGATGGCAAAGATGAATGGGCGGAACTGCCACCGGCATTAGATGTTGATACGGCCAGTCAAGAAGAGATTGCCAATCGTGTGTCTGAGGCCGGTATTGTTGGTATGGGGGGCGCAACCTTTCCTTCTGCTATCAAATTGAATCTTGGGCAGCGCTATGACCTTGAAACATTGGTGATCAATGGAGCTGAGTGTGAACCTTACCTGACCTGTGATGATCGCTTGATGCAAGAGCGTTCAGAGAGAGCCGTGTTGGGTGTTCAGGCCATGATGAAAGCGCTTGGCGTCAAGAAAGGCTTGATTGCGATTGAGGCCAATAAGCCAAAAGCCATTCAAGCTATGAAAGAAGCTTGTGCTGACTTCAGCAATATAGATGTGGTGGATGTGCCGGCGCGTTATCCGATGGGTTCGGAAAAACACCTTGTACAAGCTCTAACCGGAAAAGAAACACCTGCCAAAGGTCTGACTGCGGATTTAGGTGTTGTCGTGCATAATGTTGCTACGGCTTTTGCTGTCTATGAAGCTGTGTATCTGGGAATACCTTTGATCAAGCGTGTTGTCACGGTAAGTGGAAAAGCTATTGCAAAGCCAGCAAATTATGATGCGCCTATTGGGACTCCTCTTGAATATCTTGTCGAGTTAAGCGGTGGGCTTCGTGTTCAACCGCAGCAATTGTTGATGGGTGGACCGATGATGGGCCAACCCTTACCGGATTTGAACGTGCCTGTGATCAAGGGATCAGCAGCGCTCCTTGCTTTGGTCGGTGATGAGATTCGCAATAAGGCTGTCATGCCCTGCATTGGCTGTGGCAGCTGTGTCATCGTATGTCCAGCGGGCCTTCTGCCCCTGGATATGGCGTCGCGGATCCAGCATGATGATGTGACCGGCGCGGATGATATTGGTGTACGCGATTGTGTCAGCTGTGGCTCCTGTAATTATGTATGCCCCTCGCATATTCCATTGGTGCAGTATTTTAATTATGCCAAAGGACATTTGAAAGAACGCGATATTGAGACAAAAAACCAAGAGCGTATGAAGACGCTCACAGAAAGACGCAAAGCGCGTGAAGAACGGAACCAACGTCTATTGGAAGAGAAATATGCTGCACGGGAACGTGAGAAAACGCTTGCGGCATCTTCTGGAACGCAAACGTAAAAAGATATTTTAAGAAAAATTTGATTACACTATGACCCATACTCCACCAGTCGCCGGTCCTTATTTGCACAAGAACAAGAGTGTTCGCAGGTCGATGATGCTTGTGATGGCGGCTTTAACGCCTGCAACGGCTTACGGGTTTTATTTGTTCGGTTGGCCATCAATCTTTCTTTTTATCATTACACTTGGATCTGCGTTTCTGATCGAGGTTGCGTGTTTAGCGATTGCGCGGCGTTCCATTTCTACATTTGCGTTTGATGGTTCGGCCATGGTGACCGCTTGGCTTCTTGCGGTTAGTCTCCCGCCGTGGGCACCATGGTGGATTGCCGTCTTAGGATCTGCCGTTGCCATTATCCTGGGCAAACATGTCTATGGTGGCTTAGGGCAGAATATCTTCAATCCGGCGATGGTTGCGCGTGTCGTGTTGCTGATTTCCTTTCCGTTGGAAATGACGACCTTTGTGCAGCCAGTTCCTCTTTTCAGTGAAGCGGCGCCATCCTTCATGGATGGTCTGAGCATCGTCTTTGGTTTCACGAACATTGATGCCATGAGCAGTGCGTCGGTTCTGGACTCATTAAAAGCAGGCATTGGTCAAGGTGCGACGGTCAATGAAACTCTGTCCGACGACTATGCCCCCGTTCGATGGATGGTTGGCACAATGGTGGGCAGTATGGGAGAGGGGGCCGCTCTGCTTCTCATGATTGGTGGCTTGGTGTTGATTTTTATGCGGATCATCACATGGTACATTCCGGTGAGCATGTTGCTGAGCTTGGCGATCATCGCGACGCTGTTTAATCTCATTGATGGGCGCACATATCCTGATGTCATGGTACATCTCTTTGCGGGAGCGACCTTCTTAACCGCTTTCTTTATCGCAACCGATCCAGTCACATCGCCAATGTCACCGAAGGGACAATTATTCTTTGGCGCGGCGCTAGGTATCTTACTTTATATTCTGCGGACCTGGTCTGTGTATCCCGAAGCGGCCTCTTTTGCAGTCTTGCTTATGAACGCTGTGACACCGGTGATTGATCGTTATTTACGGCCACGTATTTTCGGGCGCGACAGCAAAGGTGATCCATTGAGGATGTCGTGATATTATGAGTGATAAACCAAATTTCATATCAAAGCTGCGCGCATCTATCTTTTTCTCGGCACTTTTGCTTGGGGGCTTTGCCTTGTTTGCAGCGGCCATTTTGGGAACGGGAGATTCAGGTACGCGTGATGTTATTAAATTGCGCCTTGAGGAAGATCTCAAAAACTCTATTAGCCAAGTTGTTCCAGATCAGGTCTATGACAATGATCTATTGAAGCAAACCATGACGATCCCAGGTCCAAACGGCAAGCCTTTGACAATTTATCAAGGCACGAAAGACGGAAAAGTCAGTGCGGTTGTCTATACGGTGAGTCAATTTGGCTATAGCGGTGAGATCCTGGTGATTATGGCGGTAAACACCGATGGTGAATTGTTAGGCGTCAGGGTTTTGGCGCATACGGAAACTCCCGGGCTTGGCGATAAAATCGAAGCGGCAAAAGACGATTGGATTTTGCAATTTGCGGGCCTCTCGCTTAGTGAACCTCCATCCAGTCAGTGGGGTGTGAAAAAAGATGGTGGTTATTTTGATGAATTCAGTGGTGCGACGATTACACCACGGGCTGTTGTCAAAGCAGTTAAAATGGGTTTGGAATTTTTTGAGGAACAAAAGGCTCAGTTGCTTAAGCCGGTAAGCATTGAGCAAAAGGATGAAAACAATGGCGATTGATTTTAAGGCCCATGCGAAGGAAGGTATTTGGGAGAACAATATAGTCTTCAGTCAAATGCTTGCTCTGTGTCCTTTGTTGGCTGTGACTGGCACTGCAACAAATGGTCTTGGAATGGGTCTTGCGACTTTGTTCGTCTTGGTGACATCGAATCTGGTCATTTCGCTCCTTCGCAATGTTGTCTCCCAAGAAGTGCGTATTCCTGCCTTTGTTTTGATCATTGCGACAATTGTGACCATCGTGGATATGGTGATGAATGCATGGCTGCATGAGCTATACAAAGTCTTGGGCTTGTTCATTCCGTTGATCGTAACGAACTGCGCTATTCTGGGGCGGGCTGAATCCTACGCATCAAAAAATGGTGTTGGCGATTCCATCGTCGACGGGTTGATGGCCGGTATTGGCTTTATCGTGGTGCTGGTTTGCTTAGGAGCCATTCGTGAAATCCTTGGCAGTGGCACATTGTTCGCAAATTCCGCTTTGCTGCTGGGGGATGCCTTCTCTTTCATGGAAGTCACTTTGATTCCTGAATATCGTGGATTTCTGTTGTTTGTTCTCCCGCCGGGCGGCTTTATCGCACTAGGTTTTTTAATCGTTGGAAAACGCCTCATTGATGAATATATAAGTGCGCGTGAGGCGAAGAGCGCGGCAGGTGCTCTTGGCAAGGATAATGCCGTGGATATCGCAGGGTCTTAACGAGTAATGGATATGGCGACACCAAAAGAAGATGGCCGCATGATCGATATTGGCGTGGCCTATGCGACGTCTGAAGAACAAGTCTGGCATGAATTCCAGGTGCTGGAAGGGACAACGATCGCACAAGCAATCGAGCAATCAGGCGTTCTTGATGAATTTCCGGATATTAACTTGTCAACTCAAAAGGTTGGAATATTCGGTGAAATCGCCGAGCTTAATGACGAGGTTCATGAGGGCGATCGTGTGGAAATTTACCGCCCCATTAAAATTGATCCCCAGCTGTTAGAGAAAAAGAAGTATAAGCTCAGACGAATCGAATCGGTGGTCGCAAAAAAGTAAGGTCTTGTAAGACACTTTTGTGACACACTCTAATGTGTGAAGGTCACGAGAAGCGGTGAGACGCTCAGGGCCCAACTTGCACAAAGCGTCTATAAAGGTATATAATATAAATGCTTTTTTAGTTCTGGCCAGAAGCAGTGGGTAGGATAGTGAGCATTTAAAACCAGAATATTTTAAATACGTGAAGATATGGAAAAAGACGTCAAAGCAAAGCCCTGGGCGAATATTGGTAGCGGTCATCAATCACTCAACAGTGTGATTACCGATGCCTTGCGTCAAGCTATTTTCCAAGGTGACTTTAAACCGGGCGAACGTTTGGCAGAGAGTCGTTTGGCAGAGATGTTCCAGGTGTCGCGGAATCCTATTCGTGAAGCTTTGAAGGCGCTGGCTGCGGAAGGCATCGTGGAGATTAGCATGCGCAAGGGCGCACGTGTGCCCACGCTTTCCGATGCACAAATTGCCGAGATTATTGAGCTCAGAGCTGAATTGGAAAGTGTCAGCGCTAAATTCGCTGCTCGGCGCTGTACCGAAGACATGCATCTTTTTTTGAGCGAACTCTTGGAAGAAGGGAATAAAGCGGAAAAGGATAAGGACACGGAGCGTCTAATTGAGCTCAATGCCGAATTTCACCTTTCCCTGGCGAATGCAAGTCAGAACCGTTATCTGTCGAGTTTTATGCGCTCCATTCACGAACGGACGTCTTGGTTGTTACGTAAAGAAGATGAGCAATATGCTTCTGATAGTTGGCGTGAGCATGCGTCTATATTAGAAGCTGTTTTAGCAGCCGAGCCTGAGCTTGCTGCGGTTTTGGCTAAGAAGCATGTGCGGGAAGCTGGTAAGACTATTTCCGATTTTCAAGAAAAAGACGACTAAGATCATAAAATCGCAAACCCCGGTCTAAGAAGTTGAAGCTAATCCTGACATAATGATCGGCATCCGGTGTTGACGTAAAGGCTATCAAGGTTTGACTTTTCTGAGATTTGTAGACAGTATACACTAGTGATGGCGCCCCATTTGCAAGCTCCCAGGGGCACATGGACAGGATATATCCTTGGAAATTATCGACGTAATAGGTTGGCCTCTCTTTATTCTAGGATCTATCGTCATTTTCTTTGCTGCATCGATCCAAGGAGCTACTGGACTAGGCTTCGGAATGATTGCAGCGCCCATCTTAATGATCATTGACCCGCGATTTGTGCCTGGACCTTTGCTTGTTCTCGCATTTGCACTGTCATTCATGGTGTCAATTCGTGAACGCCACCATATCGATTGGTATGGATTAAGCGTATCGACTGGTGGGCGTATCGCAGGATCTTTGCTTGCGGCGATAACACTCACAGCTATTCCTCTTGAACTCTATAAGCTGATCTTTGGTATTCTTGTTCTAATTGCTGTGTACTTGCGTTACTCAGGGCTACATACACCTACCTCTGCGCCTTACCTTGTCGGGGCTGGGGTGGCCTCTGGGTATATGGGCACATTGACATCTATTGGCGCGCCTCCCATTGCACTTGCTTATCACTCACATCCACCAGATGTGATCCGTTCGACCCTATCTATGTTTTTTGTGATTGGTGCAGGCCTTTCTCTTCTGATCCTTTGGTTCTTTGGCGATTTTAATTTGGAACAAGCAGGACTTGGATTAGGTTTCGTCCCGGCCTTGTTTGTCGGGTTTTGGGCGTCGAGTTGGGTCATTACAAATGCCAAAGTCGATCAAATTCAGAATGCTATTCTTCTTTTGTCAACATTGGCTGCTGTCATTCTTATTTTCATGGCTTTATTCACTTTAGTTTAAAGGAGCACATCACGTGACTGATCGGATTGTTCTCGTTACTGGTACCTCAAGTGGCATTGGCGCAGCTGTATGTCGACGTATTGCGGCACCTGGTGTTTCTATCGTCATGCAGGCTCGTGGTGGCGAAGATGGCGCTAAGATGGAAACGTTCTCGTCGGTAGTTGATTCCATCCGTAAGAAGGGGGCAGCTGTTGAAATGATATCATGCGATTTCGCTGATCGGAGCGCAGCGCGTGACTTAGTGAAGAACACAGTCGATATATTCGGGGGTCTCGACCAAATAGTAAGCAATGCTGGTTTTGCCGATCGTACCTTAATAGGAGATGTGTCTCGTGAAATGCTTGATCTTTCGTATCAAGTTATCACGGGCACTTTTTTTGATATGATGACGGAAGCGATGCCTCATCTGGAACAATCGGATTGGGGGCGGGTTGTGTCGGTAAGTTCGTTTGTGTCGCATCGCTTTGATGATGATGGGTTGTTTCCTGTAACAGCGGCTGCAAAGTCAGGGATGGAGGCGTTGGCAAAGACACTGGCTGTGCAGATGGGACCACATGAAGTCACGGTTAATTGTGTCGTTCCTGGTTATACACTGAAAGATGCCGTTGCGCATCGTGCAATTACTCCCAAAGCATTAGAAGTTGCAGCGAATAAAAGCGCATTAAAGCGAAACGGTGACCCAAATGATATTGCCGCATTGGTTGAGTTCCTATTATCGAAAGATGCAAGGCATATAACTGGTCAGGTAATCCATGTTGATGGTGGTCTTGTGATTTAACTCATCAAGTTAATTGCGAGGAATGTTGTAACAATCATTCCTGTGATGACAGGGAAGAAGTTGCGTCGGACAAGACTAGCTGGATCAATACCGGCTATACCTGCATCAGCACACACACCAAACGCCCAGGCGACCAGGGTGCCACCACCAGTAAAGATTGTCACGACCTGGCCAAGAGCCGCGAGAATGGCCGTATCTGTTCCGCCTCCTGGGATGAGAGCCCCTGTTAAAGAGCCTACGAGGGGCAATCCTGAAAAACCAGACCCATCCATACCCGTCAGCATGCCCGTAATGGTGACGCCCATAGCTTGCGCGTATTTATTGGCATCCATGTATTGATTGATATTACTGCCAATATCAAAAAGATAGCCCGGTGTTCCCTGGCCAAGAACGGCCGCTGCATGATCAGGATTGCCAAGGAAAAAGAAACCAGCGATAGGTATGATCGGTGCAAAGATTTTGCTGGTGAAAAAGAAACCGTGACGCGTATGTTCTGCAATTTTATCAAGGGAAGCGATACCGTTTGTGGCGACTGTTGAGAAGACAAGAAGAACTGTTGCCGCTCCACCAAGTAGAGCTGTGGCGGCACCACCTCGAATAGCATTTTCGGGATCGAAAATCCCCTGATAGATCATCAATAAGACAATACTTAACAGGGTCACTGGCACGCCGATGGCAAAATGTCTTGCCCATCGTCCTTGCTCGATTGGATCATCCGGTATCAATGTGTCGTCCACGGAACCGGCTGAAACATCTACCGTCGTTGGAACCAGAATTCCCTTACGCATGTCGCGCCAAATCGTATAGGACGCTAAGATAATAGCAACACCGCCAGTCGTGAAAGAGAATAGAATTGTATATGGCAATAATTCGGCAGGATCGATATTTGCTGCGCTTGCAGTTAAGTTTGTTGCGCCTTGAATAACCGGGTCGGCGGATAAAGCCATCCCATGACCCGCAAGGTTGACGGCAACCGCAGCTGCGGTTGCGGGCAAGCCGACTTTCATAGCGACAGGAATCAAAACAGTTCCCACAAGAGCCACGGCAGGCGTTGGCCAGAAGAATGCTGCGGCGAGATACATTGTCACAGCGAGAACTAAGAATGCGGTCTTAGGACCTACCATCAACTTTTGCATCGGTGCGACCATAATAAGGTCGGCGCCCTGTGATTTTAGCGAGTTGAGCATGGCGACCATGAGTGCAATCACAAGCATGATATCGAAAAGTTCAACACCTGAATTCAATAAGGCCGCAAAAACAATTTGTACTGAGTGAATAAAAGTTCGGAAAAGACCAAGGCCATTTTCAAGGCCTGACATAAAGCCAAGTCCAAAGATACCAACTATTGATGGGATGATGACGCCTTTGCGAAACCCGATCGAAACAAAAATGGCAAAAACAATCAGAAGGAAATACCAATGGGGTAAAGTAAGTTCAACGAGTTCCATTCTCAGCTAACTTTCATTCTGTATCCTATGTCACGTTCCTTCAGAAGGGACGTACTCGTGACTCATCTTCGACTTTGCGACCCTCAAACATATAAGGGCACTTTATAGACTGGGGAGGAGTGAACCATCATCTGCAGGGGTTGTTATCTCATCACCACATGTTCATGATGTGCTCAGTCTCGACTTAATTCTGGCTGCTTTGAAACTCCCTCTTCTCCCAGAAAAGACCATAGCATAAGGCTGGTTATGGTCAAGGTTTGAAGGAGCTAAAATACTGAGTTTACTTGGCTTTTAGTCCTGCCACGCATGATTTTTGGCAATGCGAAACAGCGCTATTTGGATGATGTTCTAAACCTATTTGGCCGGAAAGATGAGCCATCGATTTTAGGCGGAACTCCCTCGAGCAAGTCGCATAAAAGTTCGGCACTTCCTGTAGAGGACGCCATGCCAATATGCTGATGCCCAAAATTGAACCATAAGTGTTTCTGAGTTGGGGCCGGGCCGATGCAGGGGAGGCTGTCAGGGAGAACAGGACGCGATCCTAACCACGGGGTGTCTTCAAGAATGTCTCCGGCATTGATGATCTGGCGAGCTTCTGCAACTGCCTGCTTGATTTGGTCATTATTCAGGGGCGCGTCTCTATGGGTAAGTTCAACACCTGTAAGAACACGAATTCGATCCTTTTGCGGAGATAGAACATACCCTCGTTCGTAATCAAGAACAGGTCGTCGTAACTTCTGATGATCATTCATTGTGAGGTGGAGATGGTAGCCCCGTTCCCAGGAGAGAGGAACTTTATAGCCTAGAGATTTCACAATATCAGCGGACCATGGTCCTGCTGCAATAACGCAATCATTTACAGAAATGAATCCTCCATCCTGCAGATTAATTTGCCAATTCTCATTCGGTGATGAGGTCTTAGACGTATGAATTTTTGTGACTTTTTGGTGAATGAATTGGCCGCCCAATTTCTGAAATTGATCAAAATAAGCTTGAACAAGGTCCCAAGGTGATGCAATGGAGAGAGCATCCTCAAAAAGAACAGCGGCATAGAATTTCTGCATCAGAGCGGGCTCTAAATCAGAAATCTCATCGCCTGGAATGGTGCGAAAGCGAATACCTAGCTGTTCCAACAGGGCGAACTCTTTGCGGCATGAGTCGAATGCATTCTGAGAGCGAAAGAGTCGTATCCACCCCCTTTGATTTAAAATGTTATCAAGGCCGAGAGATTTTATGCGTTTTTGGTGAAGGGCCAGGGAGGTGCTGAGCAACTTATGTAATGCTTGACTGCTCCGTAATGTTTGCGGCCAGGTTGAATGTGAGAGAAAGCGCATAAACCAAGAAAAATTTCTTAGTATGAAATGTGGGTCTATTCTAACGCTTGGGTTTCTGCGGAAGAGTAATTGTGCAAGTTTCTTGGGGAGCTCAGGGTTATTTATCACATAAACAGATGAATCAGACAGAACACCAGCATTTCCAAAAGATGTTTCCTGGCCTGGAGCTTTTCTATCAATCAGATAAACTTTGTGGCCGCGTTCCTGGGCTTCCAAGGCGGTGGTTACGCCTATGATGCCAGCTCCGATAATCGGTATCTCTTTTTGTCGAGTATTATCAGACATGTCTTAGGTTCTTATTTGTTGATGTACCAAGTATATTCGAAAGAGGAATCGAAAAAATATGTAAACGTGATCCCATAAAAAAATGCGCCGCCCCGGGGGAAGAGGAGCGGCGCATCTGCGAGGATAGCACTTTCAAGTGGTATTAAAAGCTGAAACGAACTTTTCCATACCAGAAAGAGCCATTGAACCCCCAAGGTGCTTCTGGCGCATAACGCGTCCCGACAGCGCCTGAGATTCCTTCGTTGCTCACATCTTTTGGTGTTTTATCAAAGATATTTTGACCACCGAGAACGAGTTCAATGTTTTCGGTGACACTATATCCTGCTTCAAGATCAACGGTTGTTGCCGATCCAGCTTCTAAGTCACAGCAACCAAAGAGGCGCGAGGTTGAATCGCTGTAATGATTGATTCTCGCCAATGCGCGCCATGTGTCAGTTGCATGGTCAAGAGTAAGGCTTCCACGGAATTTTGGAAGGCCTTCTTCAAGTGAGAAGACTTGACTGTCACTTGTAAGGCTCGAACGGCTCTCCACCTCAGTTTTGTTGTAGTTAGCTGAGAAAGAAAGATTGGTGCTTCCGCCCATATTGCCAAGTGTGAGTGGCATCGTCGCGATCAAATCGGCACCTGTCGTCTTCGTATCAAAGTCGTTGGTGAAGAATTGAATCGTCTGGAATGCGTCCACACCCACAAAACCGGAAGCTGCTAATTCCATCCGTTGTGCAGCAGTGATTGGGAAGCTGCTGGATAATGAAATCCGGTCATCCACCTTGATTTGGTAAATATCAAGTGTGACGTTAAATGCATCACTGTCATAAGCGAACCCAATTGTGAAGCTTTCAGATGTTTCTGGCTCCATAGGCTTGGCGCCGAATGAAGCTGCGACTGAGTTATCAGGTGGGATAACGCCAGATTCGGTCAAGTTACCGGCGCCATCACCTTCCGTCACAGCATAAACAAAGTTTTGCTGTGCTGGTGTTGGTGCATGATACCCTGTTGCAGCTGTACCACGAATTGAGAACGAATCTGTTAAGCGATATAGGCCAGATACTTTCCAGGTCGTCTCACTACCAAGGTCGCTGAAGTCTTCATAACGCACGGCTGCGCCGAGAACGAGCTTCTCGGTTACGTCAGCTTCTAGGTCGACGTAGAACGCATTGTTATCACGGTCAAAGGATCCTACAGAAGCAGGGCCATACCCATAATAACCATCCGTACCGCTCTGGAAGCCTTGGCTAAAGAGAGGGCCTTGAGCATATGATTCTAATTGGCCAAGACCTACCGTCCACTCTTCCTCATGCCACTGATATCCAAAAGCAACGTTGAGAGGAGAATGAAAGCCAACATCGAATTCTTTCGACAGATCGATATTGACAACAATTTCTTCTTGCTTACGGCTACCAAGGTCATCAAATGATGTTGGTGCGCCTGGTCCGCCAAAACTTGGTGACGTCACATTGGAAATGTTGAACGTGAGTTCATTAGAGCCATAACCGGCACTAACATCCCATTTCCAACCGCCGCCAGTTTCGCCACGTACACCAATGTTAACGGCTTGGTCTTCAAGTTCACTCCCGAATAGTGGTGCATAACCACCTGGGAAGACGTTTGCCCAAGTGAAACATTCAGGGTCGCCCGCTGCAGCCGCTATGACGGCTTGGTCAGCAACACCACCGTCTGCAGTAACAACGCCGCCAGGGTGGTCTACATGACCAAGACAGGGCGTTACACCAGGTGTAAGGTCACCAACCAATCGATTGCCACCACTTGTAAAGATACCGTCCCGGTCGTTCACATTGCGGTAGAAGAACCCACCAATTGTTTCCCGCTCGGCATAACTTGCAAAACCATAAAGTTCTGCACTGTCAGCTATGTCGTAACCAAAATTAGCAAATAACTTGATGTTATCATTAATTTCAGGGGCACCCCACACAACATTTTGGCTCGCAGCCGCTGTATTGCCAGCGTCTACAAGAGCTTGAATAGAACCAAGATTAGCTTCGCGTGCTCTGTTCGTTGGGTCGCTTTCCGAATACTCTCCACTAAGAACAAGAAAGCCTTTATCACCTAACCCTAAACCATAGGACCCTGAAATTGTCCATTGCTCACCGTCGCCTTCGCTATATCCGCCATATTTTATCTCGGCTTTAGCTGTATCGGTTGAGTCGTTAAGTTTAAAGTTAATCACACCAGCAACAGCATCGGCACCATATTGCGCAGCTGCACCATCACGGAGGACCTCAACTTGACTTAACGCAATTGTTGGAATTGATGCTAGGTCAGGACCTTGAGAGCCAATGATCAAAGCCGTACCAAACGTTGGAATATCAGCAGACCTGTGACGGCGTTTGCCGTTGACGAGAACAAGTGTGTGATCAGCTGAAAGACCACGTAAGTTAGCAGGGCGCGAAGTAGTCGCGGTGCCACTAATCGGTTGCTCACTGACGTTAAAAGAAGGTACCACAGTCCGCAAAAGTTCGGACATATTGGTAGATCCTTGATTTGTGATTTGGTCGACTGAGACCACCGTTACGGGTGATGGAATGTCGGAAAGTGATCCAACCGGACGCCGAGAACCAGCCCGAACGACAATTTCATCAACTGCAGCAAGTGCGGCCGTATCTACAAGCGTAGCTGCAGATATACCTCCCAGAAGCATCGCTTTATATAATAAATGTTTTCTCGCACGTTTGTTCGAATGCGAAGATTTTGTCTTTGAGTAAGTCAAGATTCCCTCCAAATGAAACATGTTTTCCCCTTTGTCCAAGTATGACAGTTGCAGAATATTTTAGCTCTGATGTCATGCTTGATTTTCTCAAGCCAAGACCTAATTCCATGACGCTAACGCACGTACACAGATAATATCGGTTGGACGTTCCCCCCTCTATAAACACTCTGGTTTGGCTGATTACGGATATACTACATACTGTATACTACCTCAACCATTAAGGTCATTTCGCATAGGCTATTGTGGGTAGATACAAATCTACAGGAAAATCAGATTTTAGTTCCCGTTTGTCCATGAAGTGTAGTGAATCAGCTGAATTTATTCAGCACCAGTCCATAGACATCTGGTTGGATAGCATTTGCAGATTCATGCTCTTTATAAGAGA
Organism: Alphaproteobacteria bacterium; assembly: GCA_028280675.1. Classification (GTDB taxonomy): domain Bacteria; phylum Pseudomonadota; class Alphaproteobacteria; order SMXP01; family SMXP01; genus JANQLI01. The sequence continues at coordinate 4,719 of JANQLI010000071.1, read as the reverse complement.
AATATTAGATATAAATTAGTGTTTACAATTGTTTAGAATTTTATTGCCTCTGCTTGCCCAACAATTACTTATCAATCTTGTGAGTGTTTGTAATGGATATTTGAAAATTTTGATGAAAATGGCGGATTTTAGTCAGTTTCTGCTATGGAATGTAATGGATGTAGCGCCTTAGCATGGCGAGACCCATTATTTACTCCCTAAATCGTATACGGTATACAAAATTGAACTTCGGGTGAGCTTCAAAAATGGAGCACGCAGTCAAAGCAAACATTTGAAGGCAATTTTTCAACAAGCTGTTGATTCATATGCGGATTTTGTTGATGCGGTTTGATGTGTACATGGGTGGTTTTGGAGGCTGAGATTTGAAATGAATGTCGTGAGCGGAGCGCGTATGAAAGTGGCAACTAAGGCATTTCCGGAAAATCGAATCAATGGTGGTGATGCGGCTGTATTGATGCTTCAAGAATTCGGCGTGAAGCATATCTTTGGCGTCTGTGGCGATACCAGCTTACCCTTCTATGACTCTTTAAAATGTATTGATCATGACATGGCGCACATTCTTGCGCGCGATGAGAGATGTGCTGCCTATATGGCGGATGTATATGCGCGTATCACAGGAAAAGTTGGCGTTGTTGAGGGGCCAAGTGGTGCCGGTGCTACTTATATGGTGCCGGGCATAGCCGAAGCGCAAGGAACAACGATACCTGTATTAGCGATCACCTCTGATACTCCTGTAGTTGGGCGAGATAAATATGTCCTAACCGAATGTGACCAAGAACGGCTCTTTCGCCCCTTTACAAAATACACGCGTGTGGTGGAGGCTGCGGAATGTGTACCGCAGGCCTTTCGTGCGGCCTTTACGGCTATGACGACCGGCACGCCAGGAACTGCTCATATTGGTCTTCCCTATGATGTTCTTAAAAGTGAGCTCGACTCAACGAATATCTGGGCGGATAAAGCGATGGGGCAATATCCGTCACGACCACAGCAACCAGGTAGTGCGCAGATTGAAGAAGCGGCTGAGCTTATCCTGAAAAGCAAGAAGCCAATTATAATCACCGGTGGTGGGACTTTACATGCGAGAGCACATGTGCAGTTAATCGAGCTTGCTGAATTTATTGGTGCGCCCATTGGCACAACAATATCTGCTAAGGGCACCATTGCCGAAACCCATGACTTGGCTTTGGGAACGATTGGTACAAATGGATCGACCGATGGCGCACGGGATGCAATTCGGGAGAGTGATCTCGTCATTTATATTGGTTGTCGTGTGGGTTCGGTGACATCGGAAAAAGGCACGAATCCTGTTAGCGGCGAAAAACCCATTATTCACATTGATATCGATCCCTTGTGTATTGGAGCCAACTATCAAACGGATATCGGCTTAGTGGGTCATGCTAGTTTAACGTTAGATGCTCTGAATGATGAAATAGCGCGCCAAGCGGACGCCAAACTTGAGACTGGATGGGGACGGGATGTAGTGCGCCGCGCCAAAGAACAACGTCACGAGCGCTTTATGCAGTGGGCGGAATCCGATGACATACCTATCTATGCGGAACGCATCGTTGCCGAGATGCAAAAAACGTTGCCCTCTGATGCATTGGTTGTGTCTGACCCCGGAACGCCAACGCCGTATCTTTGTGCATTTTTTGAAACGCAAAATGCTGGACGTTCGTTTATTTTCCATCGCTTCCATGGCGGTCTAGGATTCTCATTGCCGGGTGTCGTTGGCGCACATTACGCTGCGCCAGATCGAAAAATTGTTGGTATTATGGGTGATGGCAGTTTCGGTTTTTCATCGGGCGAGCTCGAAACGATTGCCAGGTTGAATCTTCCTGTCACCTTGATCGTGATCAATAATTCATGTTTTGGCTGGATTAAGGCAGGACAACATCAAAGTTATGGAAGCCGTTATTTCGGTGTCGATTTCTCCTCTTTAGACCATGCCGGTGTGGCGGCTGCCTACGGGTTTAAAACATGGAAAGTCGAAGATCCAAGCGACTTAAATCGTTCACTATCCCAAGCCATTGAGTCTGACGGCCCGACGTTAGTGGAAATAATGACACGCCCACTCGATCAAATGGATGTTCCTGTAACGGCGTTTCTCGGTTAGCATTATCATGATTGAGGCCAAAACCAGGGTCTCGCTTGCACAAGAATTATTAGTGAGGAGTTTCCTTGAATGCAAAAGCAAGTTGCTGAAATTTTAGCGTCGATGGATATGGATCCAACTCTGTTTGAGGAAGGGGCATTGGAAGTCACAACACCCATTGATGGCTCTGTCATTGGATCGGTTGCGGTCGATACGTCGGAAAGCTTAGATGCGAAGATTGCGAAATCTCAGGAGGCCTTTAAGAGATGGCGCCTTGTCCCTGCACCGCGGCGCGGTGAGCTTGTTCGCTTACTTGGAGAAGAGCTTCGTGTGCACAAAGCAGCTTTAGGCGCTTTGGTGACCCTTGAATGCGGCAAAATCCTCGAAGAGGGCAAAGGCGAAGTTCAAGAGATGATCGACATTTGCGACTTCGCCGTTGGTTTGTCACGTCAACTCTATGGACTGACTATTCAATCTGAACGCCCGGCGCATCACATGCGAGAATATTGGCAACCTCTGGGACCCGTTGGGGTCATTACGGCATTTAACTTTCCGGTGGCTGTGTGGGCGTGGAATACAGCACTTGCATTAGTATGCGGTGATACGATTATTTGGAAACCGTCAGAAAAAACACCAATGACAGCAATTGCCTGTCAGATCATTTTTGAACGTGTGATGAAGAAATTTGGAGACGATGCTCCTGATGGCTTAGCATGCGTCGTGAATGGGTATCGCGAGATTGGTGAGCAGCTTGTTAACGATAAGCGCGTCGCCTTGATTTCTGCCACCGGTTCAACCCGCATGGGACGGGAAGTCGGTCCCCGCGTGGCCGCACGTTTTGGGAAGTGTCTGCTTGAGTTGGGTGGCAATAACGCCATTATTGTTGCGCCATCGGCTGATTTAGATATGGCGATTCCCGGTATTGTTTTTGGGGCTGTGGGAACATGTGGCCAACGTTGCACATCAACGCGTCGGCTGATTATTCATAAATCAGTTTACGATTCCCTTGTTGCGCGATTGAAGAAGGCTTATTCCTCTATTCGCATTGGCGATCCATTGGACTCCGATGTCTTGGTGGGGCCGCTCGTGGACAAAGATAGTTACGACTCGATGCAGCGCACGCTCGCGGTGGCTCGTGATGAGGGTGGTGTTGTCACAGGGGGTGAGCGCGTTATCGATGATAAATATACGAATGGGTATTATGTTAACCCCGCACTCGTCGAACTTTCTGAGCAAAAGGATATCATGCGTGAGGAAACCTTCGCGCCAATCCTCTACCTTGTGAAATATTCAGACTTTGATGACGCCCTTGCCATTCACAATGATGTGCCGCAAGGACTGTCATCAGCCATCTTCACAACTAACATGCTTGAAGCTGAGAAGTTTATCTCGGTTGCCGGGTCAGATTGTGGTATCGCGAATATCAATATCGGGACATCTGGTGCTGAAATTGGTGGGGCGTTTGGCGGCGAGAAAGAAACAGGAGGCGGGCGTGAAAGTGGGTCGGACGCGTGGCGTGCCTATATGCGGCGTCAAACGAGCACGGCGAATTACTCTCATGAATTGCCTCTCGCCCAGGGAATTAAATTTGATCTTGATTAAATTTCGTTATGAATGTGGTTCGGTGATCCACAGCCATGACAAAAGAATAGTGCCGCCATGTCTTCCCCTTCGGTGGCACTATTTTTTTGCACTTACTGAATTACTATCGCATTGAGTTCGGCAACCAGAGGGCCAATTGCGGAAATGCTATTAAGATCCCAATCATCAAAAGCATGATCATAAACATGGGGAAGGCCGTACGTGCGAGATAATTGATTTCGTGCTTTGTTAGTCCTTGTAAAACAAAGAGGTTGAATCCGATGGGTGGGGTGATTTGTGCCATCTCTACCGTGACAACTATAAAGATACCGAACCATATGAGATCAATACCGCTTGAGGCGACAATGGGTTGCACAACGGCCATCGTCAGCACGACAGCCGAGATGCCGTCAAGGACCATACCGATCAGAATGTAAAAAATTGTCAGAGCGGCAAGTAGAGTGAGCGGCGCTAAGGAAAGTGAGCCAATCCATTCTGCGAGTTCGCGCGGCAATCCCGTAAATCCCATGGCAAGTGAAAGGGATGAGGCGCCCATGAGTATCAGCGCAATCATAGCGGAAGTACGCACCGTGCCGAGCATGCTGTTCTTTAGAGTTTCAAATGTAAGCGAGCCTTGCTTTGCCGCAAGGGCGAGCGCGCCAATCACTCCAATCGCGGCGGCTTCCGTCGCGGTGGCAAGACCGGTGTACATGGATCCGATTACGACGAAGATGAGCCCGAGGAGTGGAAAGAGAAGCGATGAGTTTTTTATCTTCTCACGGAACGACATCGATATGGATTCAATCGAGGCGCTATCTTCTTTTTTGAGAATGGACCAAACCGCGACATATCCCATAAAAAGTGAAGCCAATACGATGCCGGGAATGACGCCAGCCATGAAGAGCTTCGTAATGGATTCGTTGACTGTGACTCCGTAGACAATCAAGGTCAGGGAGGGCGGGATCATTAATCCAAGTGTCGAAGACCCCGCTAAGGTGCCGATAATCATATGCTCGGGATAATTACGGCGGCGGAGTTCTGGGATC
>JANQLI010000330.1 GCA_028280675.1 Alphaproteobacteria bacterium | reverse complement strand
CACACTGTTGTGGGGAGAGAAGTAGGGATTTACGGCAGGTTTCCTGCCCCGATCCCCTGTAAAGTGCTCAATGAGTTCAACAGCGAACGAATTTAGTCGGGAAACGACCACTCTCAAGAAAGGCCAGGCCAAATCCTCCGGTTCGGCCTGGAAGGTCGTGAAAAATGTGCTTCATCCCTTACCGGGTTTGAGCAGTATCGGCGTATTGGCGCTCTTTCTCGGTATGGTGGCGATCTTCGCCGTGATCCTCACCTATATGACCCTCAGTGGGATTACCCCCTTCAGCATTAACCGCGATGTTCTCATCAACCTGCTGCTTTTAAATTTGCTGATTGTGGCCGCCATTACGCCAATCATTCTGTGGCGCGTGACGCGTTTGTGGTCAGACCGGCGCAAAGGGGCAACCGCCTCGAAACTACATATGCGTTTGGTGGTCTTGTTTAGTGTGATTGCGATTATACCTGCGATTATTGTCGCCGTGTTCTCAGCCATTACGCTGACCTTTAGTTTGAACTCTTTGCTTGATGAACCTGTGCCTACCGCCATGGAAAACTCGGCGACGATGGCCAACTACTATCTCGAAGATCAAACCAAGCGGATTGGCACCGAACTGCGCGCCATGGCGATTGACGTCAACACCAATGCGCGTCTTTTCATTGAGAGTCCGATTCAATTTGGACAGATACTTGAATTTCAGATCAAAGCACGGGGGTTGACCTCTGCCTATCTCATCAGTGATAGCGGCGTGATTATGGCAAAAGCGGAACGTGAGAATGCACCCGTCTATTCCATACCCGATGAACAAATGATGAAGACAGCCCGCGAAGGAACGCTGACGATCTTTTCTGATATGGTCAACAGTCAATTCCGCGGTGTGTTAAAGCTTCCGGCCTTTAAAGATAGCTATTTGCTGGTGGCGCGGCGATCTGATCCAAAAGTGTGGGATCACCTCGTGCAGATGCGCATCTTCCGTGAGAATTATGCGCGCATTGCTGAGAACCGCGCCTTCCTTGAGCTTGTCTTTGCTGCAACGTATATCGTCATTGCACTGATGGTGCTGTTGGGCGCGATCTGGATGGGGTTGCGCGCGGCGACAAATGTGGTCTCACCGGTCGGTCGTTTAATGCTGGCTGCTGAAAAAGTCAGCGATGGTGATCTCAGTGCGCGTGTGCGGGTCAATGATAAAGACGATGAGATCGGTAAACTGAGTGAAACCTTTAACCGCATGACAGGTCAAATCGAGACGCAGCGGAATGAATTGATTGCTGCGAATGAGCAAATGGACCAACGCCGCCGCTTTACCGAAGCTGTCTTGGGCGGTGTGAGTGCGGGTGTTCTTGGTGTCGATCATCATGGCAAAATTTCGATTGCCAATCGATCCGCTTTGAAGCTGATGAATGTGTCACAAAGAGACATCATCGGCAAGGATTTGAGCATCCTCTCACCTGAGTTAGATGGTCTCTTTAAGAAAGCCCTTCTTGAGAAGGGGACGGTCGTGAATGAATATTTGCATCTCACCATCTCTAATCAAACACGCCATTTCAATGTGCAAGTTACGGAAGACGAAGGGGAAGGCGAGGACAGCTCTTTCGTGATCACGATCGATGATGTGACCAAACTGGTTTCTGCGCAACGCACCGCAGCTTGGGCGGATGTTGCGCGGCGTATCGCTCATGAGATCAAAAATCCCCTCACGCCCATCCAATTGTCTGCTGAACGCTTGCGTCGTAAATACACCGATGAGATTGAAAGCGATCCGCACATCTTTGAACAGTGTACGGATACCATCGTGCGGCAGGTCAAAGACATTGGCCGCATGGTTGACGAATTTTCGTCCTTTGCCCGTATGCCCATGCCTGTGATCCGCGATGAAGAGCTTGTGGACCTTGTGAAACGCTCTGTCTTCTCACAGCGGGTGGCAAATCCCGATATTGAGTATGAAATCAATCTTCCCGATCGTGATGTCCTTGTTCAGTGTGACGGCCGTTTGATTGCGCAAGCGCTTACAAATATTCTTAAAAATGCGGCTGAGGGCATTGAAACAAAGCTGACCGCGCTTCGTGAGAATAATGAAAAAGATTTCATGGGAGCGATTGATGTCGCCATGAGTGTTGATCAAGGCCGAGTCACATTAACGATTGAAGATAATGGCTGTGGCCTGCCTCAGGAACAACGCGAACGCTTGACTGAGCCATATATGACGACACGGGCAAAAGGCACAGGTCTTGGGCTCGCAATCGTGAAAAAGATTCTTGAGGATCATGGCGGAGAGCTCATTCTTGGCGATAGCTCAGAGCTGAGCGGCGCATCTATCAAACTTATTCTTCCGCAAGCCATGGATGCGAGCCGTGAAGAAAATACCGAAGAGACAGAATCAAAACCAGAAGTCAGCCATGCGAAAGTGTGAGCTGACCAGTCATGTGCAAGTATGCGTAATAGGGGATCGGTCCTATGACTAATATGAAGAAAAAAACAGCAAATCTCACGACTGGAGCGGATGTTCTCATTGTCGATGATGAAGAGGACATCAGGGAACTTGTTGCTGGCATTCTGGAAGATGAAAACTTTGAAACACGTGTTGCGGCTGATAGCACGAGCGCCTTAGAAGCCATCACAGCCCGGCGTCCTGCGCTAATCGTTCTTGATATTTGGCTACAAGGCAGCCAGTTAGACGGTCTTGAACTGCTTGATAAAATCAAAGACGATCATCCTGACCTTCCTGTGATTATGATCAGCGGTCACGGCAATGTGGAAACGGCTGTGTCGGCGATTAAAAAAGGCGCCTATGACTTTATCGAAAAGCCGTTTAAAGCTGATCATCTTATCTTGACTGTTGAACGCGCTATCGAAATATCGCGCTTGAAACGTGAGAACCTCAATCTCAAAGAACGTTATGGTGAAACTCTTGAGATGATCGGTATTTCCCCAGCCATCACGCAAGTGCGCCAAAATATCGAACGTGTTGCGAATACGGGCAGCCGGGTGATGATCACGGGCGCATCAGGGTCCGGAAAAGAACTCACTGCACGTCTCATCCATTCTAACTCAGCACGCCAAGAGCATCCTTTTATTGCCATCAATGCGGCTGCAATTGAGCCCGAACAGATGGAAACAACCCTTTTCGGTGTCGAAGAAGCACCAGACCGGCCACGTAAAATTGGCCTTTTTGAAGAAGCGCACCGGGGAACCCTTTTTCTGGATGAAATCTGCGATATGCCCATTGAAACGCAGAATAAAATCTTGCGTGTTCTCGTGGAGCAACGTTTTGAACGTGTCGGCGGCGGGCCGAAAGTTCAGGTGGATGTGCGGGTGATCTCATCGACAAGCCGCGATGTGCAAAAAGAGATCCAAGAAGGGCGCTTGCGGGAAGATCTTTATCACCGGTTGAATGTGGTGCCGATTCACATTCCTGCTATTGCCGAACGACGAGAAGATATTCCTTACCTGATTGAATATTTTGTCGATCTTTTAAGCCGTTCATCCGGTCTCACCAAACGCACAATTGGCGAAGATGCGATGGCGGCCTTACAAACTCATGAATGGCCTGGCAATGTGCGGGAAATTCGCAACAATATCGAACGCCTCCTTATCCTGAATACGGGTGATGAATCGACAGTCATTACGGCAGAGATGTTACCAACTGAAATTGGCGCCTCATCACAATCCATCAATCAAGGGGAAAGTAATGATCGGATCATTTCGATGCCCTTACGTGAGGCACGCGAAATGTTTGAACGGGAATACCTTCTGACGCAAATTAACCGATTTAGCGGCAATATCTCACGGACAGCCGCTTTTATTGGCATGGAACGTTCTGCTTTGCACCGGAAACTTAAATCTTTAGGCCTCAGTTCCCGCATCAGAAGCCACCAACATAGCGCATAGACC
>JANQLI010000276.1 GCA_028280675.1 Alphaproteobacteria bacterium | reverse complement strand
CACCGCCCGATCACCCTGCGCGTCCGGAGAAGCCGGAGCTATTGCCACCGCGGGATATGCCGCGCCGCAAGCCGCAAAGCGCTGCCGGGAAGCAGGCTTTAGTTCACGCCGTCGCCCATATCGAACTCAACGCCATTGACCTTGCCTGGGATATTCTTGCGCGATTTGGGCGATATGCGACCGAGGATCTCGGTCTCTCTGAAGCATTTCTCGACGATTGGGTGCGCGTTGGCGCGGAAGAGGCGCGGCACTGTCAAATGTTACTCAAGCGTCTGACAGAATTGGGATGCGGGTATGGCGACTTCCCCGCCCACGACGGTCTGTGGGAAGCGGCATATAGCACTCGTAACGACCTGCTCGCACGACTAGCGGTTGTACCCATGAACCTTGAAGCACGGGGCCTCGATGTCAATCCGGCTATGGCGCAAAAGCTTGAAAAGAATGGTGATTTTGAGACGGCACAACTTCTGAACATCATCTATGAAGACGAGATCGGGCATGTGGAGATTGGCACCCGCTGGTTCAAGGAGATTTGCATCAAACTGGGACAAGACCCAGTCACCACCTTCCAAGAAAAGCTTAAAATCTACTTCAAGGGGCACTTGAAGCCGCCATTTAACACCTCAGCGCGTGATATGGCGGGTCTCAATGAGCCCTATTACCTTCCCCTGGCGGCAAAAAATTAGCTCCCAAACACCTAAATTGGTAAATTTTCAGTAAAAAAAATAAATGAACTATGTTAGGACTTTATTACGCTACTGGGCTTAAGCCTAGCTTGGGGTTATAGGGCAACACGTTGTGTTGAAGTAGAGGGAAGTGAGTATGACCAAAGGTCTCTTCTCAGGCCTGAGGGCAATGATAGACCGCTTTTTTCCCGAGCGTCAGTTCTACCATCGCAGTCATGGAGAGGTGCACTTCGTCTCGCTCTCCGGACGGATGCAGATGTTCTATGTGACACTGACGCTCTCCTTCTTGACTTGGGTGGGATATGCGTCGGTCAACGTCGTCTTCAAAGAGCAAATTATTTCAGAAAAAGAACGCAATTTCGTCATCATGCAAAAGCAATATGAGCAACGGCTCGTGGAATTGGGCGCTGCTTATGATGAAATCAACTCAGTGCTCGTCCTCGCAGAGGAAAACTTCCAAGACGCCACCCGCGATTTGGAAAGACGGCACGAACAATTGGAATCTCTTGTTGATCACAAGCAAGCTTTGAATGAGACCTTCGATGAGTATCGCGAAGTCCATCTCGCCGAAGCTGCCCGTCCGAAAGATCAAACGCCCGGCCAAACCGAAGTGTTGATGCGGGTCACCGAGCTTGAGCCGAGTGCGCGCCGGTCCCGTCTTGCAGAGGTTGAACCAGAGGGCACCGTTCAAGCCGTAACAAACGCGCTTAGCGTCATGTTACGGAAATCAGTGACGACACAAGATGCAAAAGGGTCTCTGACTGAACGTGTCGCCACGTTGCAAAATCGCGTTGAGCAGCTCCGTAACCAGCAACAACAGTTGATATATGACTTGGAAGAAGCCAGTCAGAACCGCACCGCCCAAGCGCGGGCGATCCTTGAGGTAACCGGTCTGGACGTTGAGCAAGTCTACGAGAAATTTACGGAAACAGTGAATCCGGTTGGTGGCCCTTTGATCACACTGCAAGATTCTGAAGATGTTGCCGATCTGGAAGGAACGGATGATGACCCCGTCTTTCGTCGCCAGATCTTTCGTCTTGCTAATAAATTGCAAGAACTCTCCGCCTATGAGGCCGCATTGGTGAACGTGCCCCTCATTAACCCTGTCAACACGGATTGGCGTACAACCAGCCGGTATGGCCCCCGCCGCGACCCCTTTACCAAGCGGAGAGCGTTTCATAATGGGTTAGATATGTCTGGCCCAAGAAATGCAACGATTGTAGCTGCAGCACCCGGTGTGGTGAAATATGCGGGTCCAAAAGGCCCCTACGGCAACTTAGTCGAGATTGACCATGGCTTTGGATTTAAGACACGCTATGGTCATCTTGCAAAAATCCACGTGAGGGGTGGAGAAAAGGTCGATTTCTATCAGGAAATTGGTCTTATGGGCTCGACAGGGCGCAGTACAGCCAGACATCTGCACTATGAAGTCTGGTTCAACAATAAGTTAAGGAACCCCGAGAAGTTCATCGAGGCAGGTAAATATGTTTTCAAAGAGTAGTAAAACCCAAGACGGGACATCCGTCGCAAACGCAGCGCCCACTCCTGCTAGCAAGCGTGGGAAAGCTGCCGCCCCCTCTATCTTCAGCGCTGACCTCATGATTGAAGGTAATCTCCATTCCGAAGGCGATATCCAGATTGATGGCCAAATCAAAGGCAACATCCGCTCTGGCTCTCTGACGATTGGCGAAAAAGCCGTGATCGATGGAGAAATCGTTGCCAATGCCGTCACCATACGCGGCCGTGTGCTGGGGAGCATTCGGGCCCGCAAAGTGCAATTAGCAGGCACATCCCACGTGGAAGGCGATATTCTGCATAATTCACTTGCTGTGGAATCAGGCGCCTTCTTCGACGGGAATTGCCGCCATACGGAAGATCCTCTCACGGCAGAAATGCCAAAGCGGACTGCACGCAATGAAGGCAACCCACTCAA